>DASTXK010000357.1:0-5486 GCA_035765555.1 Acidobacteriaceae bacterium | reverse complement strand
GCCGTTTGCCCGGAGTTCCGAAGTGATAGATGACGGCGAGCACGGCCACGCTGGTGGCGGTGGCAATTGCCCAGCGCAGAATGCGCCACAGAAAGATCACGTAGAAGCGCAGGTTGAGGCCGGCATTTTCGATCATCCAGTGCTCGATGACGTGGCCGAAGGCGACCAGCACGGTCGCGAAGATCATTGGAATGAGCGTGGCGAAAATCAGCGCGAGCGCGACGAACCGCTCCTTCCAAAAGCTCCACTCGCCGCGGGGCAGCCGATAGGCGCGACGAAAGCCTTCCATGAGCGACAGGTTCGCGCCGAGCGCTGCGGCAAACGCGACGAAGATCGCGCCGACTATGATGCGAATGGAGCGCGCGTGGTTCATCTGGAAATAGGCCTGGACCAGCGACATGGTGTCACCGGGCAGGATGCTGCTGAAGGCCATGCGCAGGTCGCCGCGGACGGTATCGGTCTCAGGCGAAAAAGCCAGGAGTGTGGTCACAACCAACAGCGCGGGGAACAGGCTCAGAATCGCGGAGTAGGCGGAGGCTTTGGCGTTGGTGAAAACGCTGTGCCCGAAGGCCTCCCACGCGGCCCGACGCAGGTGATGGAGGTGGCGCAAAATCATTACGCAGATGAGGGTAATTGAAACCGGGAGGGAGGGATAGGGATTAGGGCGAAGGGATAAGGGATTAGAGGAAAGGGGAAAGGGGAAAGGGGAAAGAGGAAAGGGGAAAGAGGAAAGGGCAAAGGGATAAGGGGAAGGATTAGTCTTTGTCCTCTAACCGGGGAGTGGACTTCAACTCGACCCATTTTGTTTGCGGCGTGGTGTCGCGGTTGATGGTCAATTTTCCGGCGAGGCGGTAATAGCCGTTCAGGGAGGGGGCTTCCGCATCGCCGCGCAGGATTTCTCCGGCGAATGCGTAGCTGAGGCCATGCACGACTCTGGTGGTAAAGGTCACGCGCTTTCCATTGATGGAGGTTTTGTCGAAGAACAGCGTGAGGGCGTTGTTTCCCTGCATGAGGGTGATATAGCCGTCGAGGCGGTTATGCTCGATGGTGATTTGGATGACGGAGCCGTGGCTGTCCAGAGTGAATTCGCCGGAGGCATTGTCCGGGAGGGTCGAGATGCCTTTTGCGGTGTGTGTGGGAGATTCCTGCTGGTTGTTGTGGCCGCGCGAATGGAGCGACGGGGTTATCTGCGGGAAGGCCGGCGCCGCGAGTAACAGGAGTGCGATCAGGAATAATGCCGTCACAGAATTACCTCTCAATCGGTTCCCGGCGCGAGCGTTTTGGGCCCGGTTCAACGACGCCCGAGCGGGGCTGGCTTCACCTCAGCCGGGCCAGGCATGGAGCCGCTTCAGTGCCTTTCTGGCGAGTCCGGTCAGGGGCAGCGTTGGCAGCTCGCTGACGGGGAACCATCGGCGTGCGGTCGCCTTTGAGGGCTCCTGAAGCTCCTTGAGATTGAACCCATAAATTGAGACAAAGTAGTTCGTGTTTGTGATGGAGTGGCGGAGCGTGAGGATTGGCGCGTTTTCAGGCGCGGATTTCGAGCCGAGAGCGGGAAGTTCCCACATGCCGGGCATCAGGGTGGCGCCGGGCGGGCGGCGCTCGAGCAGGACTTTGGGAAGGCTGTTTCTAGTGCGCAGCAGAAAGGCGTGGGCGGAGTTTCGGGAGCGCATTGGTTTGCGCGCGAGGGCCGGATGTTCGCCGCGAGTGGCGCAGAAGTCGCAGACTGGGCATCGGAGGCAGAGCGGCGAACGGGGCAGGCAGAGGGTGGCCCCCAATTCCATCATGGCCTGGTTGAAGTCGCCGGGGCGGGCCGGATCGAGCAGGCGCGCGGCTTCGGCGCGAATCTTCGCCCGTGAGCCTGAGTCCTCGCTCCAGCCGCGAAGGCGAAGCAGCACGCGCTCTACGTTGCCATCGACGCAGGCGACGGTCTCATTGAAGGCGATGCTGGCGACGGCGGCGCTGGTGTAGTCGCCGATTCCGGGCAGAGTGCGCAGGTCGGCCGCTGTTTGGGGGAGGTTGCCGCTCATCTCGCTCGCGACGACCTGCGCCGCCCGGTGCAGCAGGCGGGCTCGCCGGTAATAGCCGAGTCCGCTCCAGAGGGCCAGGACCTCGTCTTCCGCAGCCGCGGCCAAATGCTGCACGGAGGGGAAGTGGCGCAGGAATCGGTCGTAATGGTCGAGCACGGCGGCCACCCTGGTCTGCTGCAACATGATCTCGGACACCCAGATAGCGTAAGGATCGCGCGAACGCCGCCAAGGCAGGTCGCGGGCGTTTTCGGCGAACCAGCTCAACAATCGTCGCCGGAACTCGCGAGAATCAGGTTCAGTGCTCATGAAGTCCGATTTTAGTGAAGAACATGCACAGGGCAACAAAAACGGGCCGAGGCGCGTCTCCTCAGTCGCGGGTCTCGAATTGTACGATTTTCCTCCAGTTGAATGATCTAAGCGTTGTGCAGATGAGCAGATCAAGGTGCAGGCAATGGCAAGGGCCCAATCTTCCGCCGCTCGGTCCGGCAGCGAAACCGCCTCTCCGCATTCGCATGGCAAGATCAGTGGCGACGGAGAGATGGCGGAGCTTGTCCGTTCGCATGATTGGGACCATACTTCGCTCGGCCCGATTGATGACTGGCCGGAGACCCTCCTTAGTTGCTTAAATACCATCCTTGCCAGCCGGTTTCCCATGGCGCTCGCCTGGGGACGGGAGATGCTGCAGTTTTATAACGATGCGTATTGTCCGCTGATGGCGGAAAAGCATCCGCGCGCGCTGGGCCGGCCCGCCGCCGAAAGCTGGGAAGAAGCCTGGCACATTGTTGGCCCCGAGCTTGAAGGCGCGCTGTTGCGCGGAGAGGCGACCTATCGGGAAAAGGTGCTGATTCCCATGAGGCGCGGCGGCCAGTTGCAGGACGTTTACTGGACTTACAGCAATAGCCCTGTCTATACGCCATCCGGTGAAATTGTGGGGGTGCTGAGCGCCTGCCATGACATAACGGGAGAGATCCTGGCCACCCGCGAGCGGGACACGGTGACGAAGCAGTTGAACCAGGCGCTGGAGGCAACCGCCGACGCTGTGGTGAGCGTGAACCGCGATTGGCGGATTTCCTATGTGAATCCCATGGCGAAGCAGGTTTTAGCCGACTATGGTGATGTGATTGGCCGGCTTCTTTGGGAAGTATTTCCTCACATCGGTTTTCCCGGATCGCCCTTTGTGGAGCATTACCGCCGCGCAATGGAGCAGGGCGTGGGCGGTGAATTTGAAGGGTATTATCCCGAGCCGTTCAACGTGTGGGTGAACGTTCATGTGCGCCCGACCAAGGATGGGATCGTCATCTTCTTCCGCGACATTACGGCGCAGAAGGAGACGGAGAGAATTGCCCGCGAAGCCTCGGCGCGTCTTGATGCGATGTGCAATACGTCATTGGAGTACATGGGCCTGGTCTCGCCCGAGGGCAAGCTTCTGGACTGCAATCGGGCGTCCCTTGAGTTTGGCGGCAACACGCGCGAGGAGCTGATAGGGAAATGGTTCTGGGAATGTCCATGGTTTGCCCACACGCCGGGCGCGCCGGAGATGGCCCGGGAGGTGATGGCGCGCGCGGTTTCCGGCGAGCATATCCGGTTTGAGTGGCCGCTGGTGCGGCCGACAGGCGACATACTGGTCTTCGACTTTTCGGTATCTCCGGTGCGCGACCTTGAGGGCAAGGTGATTCTGCTGGTGCCGGAAGGCCGCGACATCACATCGCTGAAGCGGGCGGAATCGGCTCTGAAGAAGAATGAAAAGCTGGCGGCGGTGGGCAGGCTGGCGGCTTCCATCGCGCATGAAATCAATAATCCTCTGGAAGCGGTGACGAACCTGCTTTTTCTCGCGCTGGAGTCGGCGGACCCCGGCCAGGTGCATCGTTATATTCAGGCCGCCGAGCGGGAGTTGCGGCGGGTCTCGATTATCAGCAACCAGACGCTGAGGTTTCATAAGCAATCCACCAATCCGAAATTCGTTCGGTCGGACGAGTTGCTTCATGGCGTGATCGCCGCGTACCAGGCACGGATCATGAATGGGGGTGTCCGGGTTGAGGAACGGCTGCGCGCGCAGGAGCCGCTCTATTGCTTTGATGGAGAGATCCGGCAGGCGCTCAATAGCCTGATTGGGAATGCAATTGACGCGATGCGGACGGAGGGCGGGCGGCTGCTGGTGCGGAGCCGGGAGGGTACGGGCTGGCGCTCCGGCCACAGATGCCTGATTCTGACGATTGCCGATACCGGGCACGGCATCAGCCCGGAGAACCGCGACCGAATCTTCGAGCCGTTCTTCACAACCAAGGGCATTGGAGGGACGGGGCTGGGCCTGTGGGTGACGCAGGAGATTGCCGAACGGCATCAAGGGTGGCTGCGCGTGCGCAGCGCGGAGGCCAAGGGGCGGAGCGGCGCGGTGTTCAACCTTGTTCTGCCATTTGATGGAGTCGCGCGGCAGAACGCGGCGTGATTATTTTTCGATATCGGCCCAAACGCGGCGCATGGTTTCGAGATAAAAGGCAAGATTGTGCAGCGTGTTGAGGACCGCGGCGAGCGGTTCCTGCGCGGTCATTAAGTGGCGGAGGTAGGCGCGGCTATAGCGGCGGCAGACCATGCAGCCGCAGGCGGGGTCGGGCGGGTTCTGGTCTTCCGCAAATTTCCTGTTTTTGATGTTGAGGCGGCCCTCGGAGGTGAAAAGCAGGCCGTGGCGGGCGGCGCGCGTGGGGAGCACGCAGTCCATCATGTCCACGCCCATGCGGGCGTACTCGGCGATTTCGTCGGGATAGCCGACGCCCATGACGTAGCGGGGCTTGTTGGCGGGCAGCAGCGGCAGCGTCTCGGCGATGATTTCGCGGGTCAGCTCGCGCGGCTCGCCGACGCTGAGGCCGCCGATGGCGTAGCCGGGGAAATCTATTTCAACGAGACGCTCGGCGCATTCGCGTCGGAGGTCGGGGTACATGCCTCCCTGCGCGATTCCGAAGAGGCTGGGGTGCTGGCCGGCGAGGGATTCGTCCCAGGGGCGCCCGTGCTTGTGGTCGTCAAAATGCCGCTTGCTGCGCTTGGCCCAGCGGAGAGTGGTTTCGAGCGAGTGGCGGGCGCGGGTGCGGTCGGCTGGGTACTCGGTGCATTCATCGAAGGCCATGGCGATGTCGGAGCCGAGGGCGATCTGCACGTCCATGGAATGCTCAGGCGAGAAGAAGTGGCTGGAGCCGTCCAGATGCGAGCGGAATTGGACGCCGTCTTCCGTGACCGTGCGGAGATCGTTGAGGCTAAAGACCTGGAACCCTCCGGAGTCGGTGAGGATGGGGCGCGGCCAGCTCATGAAGCGATGCAGTCCGCCGAGGCGGCGGATCACCTCATGCCCGGGGCGCAGATAAAGGTGGTAGGTGTTGCCGAGAATGATCTGCGCGTCGAGTTCTTCGAGCAGATGCTGGGGAACGGCTTTGACCGAAGCGGCGGTGCCGACCGGCATGAAGACTGGAG
>DASTXK010000356.1:0-8236 GCA_035765555.1 Acidobacteriaceae bacterium | reverse complement strand
ATATCGCGGGGTCGGCGGCCGAGGCAGGCGACGTTTCGCGAAGCGCCGGGGCGACTAGCGGCAGCCTGAATGAGGCGGGCGCGGCGGCGGCCCAGTCGCGGCACCTGGCCGGATCGGCTTCGCAGGCCACCAATGTATCGGCGGAGCTGACCAGGAGCCTCGATTCAAAGCACGCCAAAGTGGGTGATCCGGTGGAAGCGAAGACCACCAGCAAAGCGTTGCTGGCGGATGGGACGAAGCTTCCGAAAGGGACGAAATTGATCGGCCATGTGACGGAAGTGAGCAGCGAGACGAAGGCCCATAAGACCTCGCAACTGGCGTTCGCGTTCGACCACGCCGTTTTGCATAATGGCCGCGAAGTGCCGATTCATGCCGTGCTGCGGTCGCTTTCCGCTCCGGCGGCAATGGCGGACGCGGATGGCGCTTTCGGCGGTGATGCCGGAGTGAGCGCTCCCATGATGTCCGCTGGTGGCGGCGGAGGCGGCCTCCTCGGCGGCGGCGGTGGACTGGTTGGCGGGGGCAGCGCCCTGGCTGGCGGCGCGCTGCACACTGGCGGCAACGTGGCGGGCGGAGCGGCGCACAGCCTGAGAGGCGCAACAGCGGGCGCGAGCGCGGCCACTTCCGGTGAGATGAACGCCATGACCCACGCGGGCAACAGAAGCCTAGGCGGAAACCTCGGCGCGGGAACGGGCACGCAAGGACAGTTGATTCCGGTCGGCAACTTGCGCGGCGTGTCGTTTTTTAGTGGCTCGGACGCGAGTTCGTCGGCGACGTTCCAGGGACAAGGACGGAACGTTGATCTGAGCAGCGGTTCGACGATGTCGCTGGCAGTCTCGGCGCAACGGTAGAAGCCAGCGTTCCGCGATCAGCGGGCAGCGTTCAGGAAAGAAGCGGCTGGCGGGTGGAGAGTGCCTCGTCCGCTGGCCGCGTTCAGGATGGACAGGACAGCTTAAACTGAACGAGATGGCAATCAAGGGAATTTTTCCTTCGCTGTATCCAATTCTTGATGCGAGTTATTTGGCCGGTGCGGACGATCGCGCCGGTTTTTTGCGTCATATCGTGCAGGGGTTGGCCGGGGCCAGTGTGGGGATTGTGCAATATAGAAACAAGACGGGAGATGAGGCGGAGATTCTGGCTGACGCGCTTGTGATGCGCGAAGCGACGGAATACTGGACAAAGGGCACAGTGAACCCACGTCTCAAAGCCGAGATGTCCAGTGAACTCACGTCCCAAAGGCGAGGTGTGGGGCACCCGGCGGCGGGCTCCCCGATGCTGCTCATTCTGAATGACTGGCCGGAGCTTGTGGTGGAAGCTGGGTTTGATGGCGTGCATGTGGGGCAGACGGATGTGAGTCCGGCGCGGGCGCGTGCGATTGTGGGGCCGGGGAAGATTGTCGGGGTGTCCACGCACAACGAGGCGCAGATGCGGGCGGCGGACCTGGAGCCTGTGGACTATATTGCCATCGGGCCGGTATATGCGACGGCGACAAAGGAGAATCCTGATCCGGTGGTGGGGTTGGAGGGCGTGCGGCTTGCACGAAGTCTGACACGAAAGCCGCTGGTGGCGATTGGGGGAATTACGGCGGAGAATGCCGGGGCCGTGCTGGAGGCCGGAGCGGATTCTGTGGCGGTGATTTCCGGAATTTTTGCGCCGGGCGAGGACGCGGCGAAGCTGGCGAGGAATTTTCCCAAGCGCTGATTCGGGGTGCTGGATTGCCTTAGATGCAGGGGGCTCCATCCGAGTGAAAATCACTGATTTCGGAGATCTTATTTGTTTGCCGCAGATTGCAACTCGCGTGAATTGGGGTTCATCCCATGGGTATCGGCTGGGCACTGAATCTTGTTCCAACGAGGAGCAGAGCATATGAAGCGAAGCGTTTCATGTTTTTCCATCGCAACTTTTGGCGCGGCGATGTTGTTGTATCTTCCGCCCGCGCAGGCGGCACCGGCGGGGCCGGGTTCACCAGCCGCGGCACAATATGAACAGGAACCATGGGCCGTTCCCCCGAGCGCGTACAGCGCGGCGGAACGGCGAGGTTTTCACGACGGAATTGAAGGAGCGCGCAAGGATGCCAAGAACCATCGTCCGCCGGATGTCAACAATCGGGAAGAATACGAGAATCCGCCTGTTTCTCAGCAGGAGAGCGACGCCTACAGGGAAGGATTCGAGCGGGGATATCAGGTGGGCGTGGAGCACCTGATGAGTGGCGGCGTGGCGCCTGTTGCGCCAGTGCAGGCCTATGGTCAGGAATCGTGGGCGAACCCTCCGGCGGGCTGGCAAGAGGCGCAGCGGAAAGGATTCCAAGACGGGATCAAAGGCGCTCGCCAGGATGCGAAAAACGGGCGCACCGCT
Source organism: Acidobacteriaceae bacterium (assembly GCA_035765555.1). Taxonomy (GTDB): domain Bacteria; phylum Acidobacteriota; class Terriglobia; order Terriglobales; family Acidobacteriaceae; genus Silvibacterium. The sequence continues at coordinate 5,884 of DASTXK010000356.1, read as the reverse complement.
GACGTAAACAACCGCGACGAGTTCCGGCACCCGGATGTTCCGCGCCGGGAATGGAGAGCGTACCGGCAGGGCTTCCGGCAGGGATACCAGACCGGCATTGAGCACCTGATGCACCGCGGCTATCACAGCGACCATGACTAGCTGGTAATTGACGGATGAATGAACAGTCGAACAGAGGGCGCGCGAGTCGCGTCCTCTTTCTTTTTGAGGAGGCGGTAAAAGGGATGGCGCGGAGTGCGATTTTGGCGTAGAACTCTCTCTAATGTCCACTCGCAGTGAATCCTCTTCTTCCCCTCATTTCGCGCAGGGTCTTGGCCTGTTCAGCGCGACGGCGATTGTTGCCGGGTCGATGATCGGGTCGGGGATTTTTATCGTTCCGGCGGACATGAGCCGGAGCCTGGGTTCGCCGGCGCTGCTGATTCTGGCGTTCCTGGTGACAGCGGCCATGACGATGATTGGCGCGCTCAGCTACGGCGAGCTGGCGGCCATGATGCCCAAAGCGGGCGGACAATATGTGTACCTGAGAGAATCGCTTGGCCCCATGTGGGGCTTTCTTTATGGATGGACGCTTTTCCTGGTGATCCAGACGGGAACGCTGGCAGCGGTGGGCGTGGCGTTCGGGAAATTTCTGGGAGTGTTTTATCCGGCGATTTCAGACCATCACTGGCTGTGGCATATCGCCCATGTTCCCGCGTGGCGCGTGGGGCCGATGGTGCTGGGCAACATGGACATTGGCCTGAACACCGTGAACCTGACGGCAATCGCGATCGTGGTTTTGCTTTCGGCGGTGAACATTTTCGGCATCCGTTCGGGAGCGCTGATTCAGAATATTTTTACAACGGCAAAAGTTGCTTCGCTGGTGGGGCTGGTGATTCTGGGCGTTCTGGTCGGGCGGAACGCAGGGGCGATTGCGGCAAACTTCGGCGCGAACTTCTGGCATGGGGCCGGACTACACGACCTGCACGCCGTACAGGTGGGCGTGGGCGGGCCGGTGGTGTTGGTGGGCCTGTTCGCGATTGTGGCCATTGTGCAGACGGGGTCGTTGTTTTCCGCGGATGCGTGGAACAACGTGACCTTCACGGCGGGCGAGGTAAAAAATCCGAAGCGAAACCTGCCCTTGTCGCTGGCGATGGGCACGGGCATCGTGCTGGGGCTTTATGTGCTGTGCAATTTTGTGTACCTGATGGCGCTGCCGCTGCATGGCGATCCGCATGGGGCGACGGCGTTTGCGCGCGGCATTCAATACGCGGCGGATGATCGCGTGGCGACGGCGGCGCTGCAACAGATTTTCTCGACGCGCGGCGCGTATCTCATGGCGGGCGCTATTTTGATTTCAACCTTCGGCTGCGTGAACGGGATGACGCTGGCCGGGGCGCGCGTTTACTATGCAATGAGCCGCGATGGGCTGTTCTTCAAGGCAGCGGGGAAGCTGCATCCGCGCTACAAGACGCCGGTGGCATCGCTTGCTGTGCAGGGAGTCTGGGCGTGCCTGCTGTGCCTGTCGGGATCGTACAGCCAGTTGCTGGACTACACGATGTTCGCCGCGCTACTGTTTTATATTCTGACAATTGGCGGGCTGTTTGTGCTGCGGGTAAGGAAGCCGGATGCGGAACGTCCTTATAAGACGTTAGGATATCCAGTGCTGCCCGCCGCGTATATCTTGATGGCGGCGTGGATTTGCATTGTGTTGCTGCGGTACAAGCCGCAGTACACATGGCCGGGGTTGTTTCTGGTTCTTCTGGGCGTTCCAGTGTATTTGTTCTGGCGGCGGCAGACGCCTGAGCGGATTGAGGAGAAGGAATTGGCGCATGAGTAAGCTGTTTGCGAAGAAGGGCATGGCGGCTCTTCAGGATGAGGCCAGATTAGAGGGCGAGCAAACTCTGGCGAGAGAACTGGGACCAGTTTCGCTGACGGCCCTTGGCATCGGCGCGGTGATTGGAGCCGGGATTTTTGTGATGGTCGGCCTGGGCGCGCACTATGCCGGTCCGAGCCTGATGCTGGCATTTGTGCTCTCCGGCCTGGGCTGCGCGTTTGCAGCGCTCTGCTACGCGGAATTTGCTGCAATGATTCCACTGGCTGGGTCGGCCTACACTTATGCGTATGCGACGCTGGGCGAGCTGGTGGCGTGGATTATCGGCTGGGATCTGACGCTTGAATATGCAATGGGTGCGAGTACGGTTTCGTCCGGCTGGTCGAATTATTTTGTCGAGTTTCTGCACATGTTTCATCTCGACCTGCCGTTGTGGCTGGCCTACGACCACTGGACGTCGCTGCGGAAGGCGACGGACGTAATTGCGCAGCAGATGACAATCGCGAGGTTCCCCGATCTGGCCCCGGGATCGATTGCATTTCTCAATCAATTCGACGCACTGAGAGCCGCACCGACGGCGGAGATGACGAGGCGGGCGCATCAGCTTTTGAATGCTCCTCATCTGTTCGGACATGAAATAGGGTTTAATCTTCCGGCATTTTTGATTGCGCTGGTGATTACGGCGGTTCTGGTGGTCGGCATCAAGGAAAGCGCAAAGTTTAACGGCTTTATTGTTGCGCTCAAGATAAGCGTGGTGCTGTTTGTGCTGGCGCTGGGCGCCCACTATGTGAGCGTAAGCAACTGGGGCAATAGCTGGTCGACCTTCGCGCCATACGGATTTTCAGGGATCGGAACGGCGGCTGCGTACATCTTTTTCGCGTATATCGGCTTTGACGCGGTATCGACGACCGCGCAGGAGGCGAAGAATCCGCAGCGCGATCTGCCCATCGGGATTATCGCTTCACTCATCGTCTGCACGCTGCTCTACATCGGTGTGGCGGGCGTGCTGACGGGAATGGTTCCGTGGCACGACGTGAATATTGAAGCGCCGATCGCGCGCGCTTTTCTGGATCGCAATCTGAACTGGGCGGCGAACCTGATTACGCTGGGCGCGCTGGCGGGGCTGACCAGCGTTATGCTGGTGATGCTTTTGGGGCAATCCCGCGTGCTGTATGCGATGGCGAACGACGGATTGCTACCGAAGGGATACTTTGCCGCCGTCCACCCCAGGTTCCGCACGCCATATAAGGCCACGATCCTTGCGGGCCTACTTGCAGCGATTGTGGGCAGTCTGGTGCCGATTGATGATATCGGTAAGATGGTGAATATCGGGACCCTGCTGGCATTCGTGATTGTGTGCACGGCCGTGATCGTTCTTCGCAAGACGAACCCGGAGCAGCCGCGGCCTTTCCGCACTCCCTGGGTGCCGGTTGTGCCGGGCTTGGGGATTCTATTCAACGGCTACATGATGTACAAGCTGGGATGGGTCAACTGGACGCGACTTATCGTTTGGCTGATCATCGGTCTCTTTGTTTACTTCTTCTACAGCCGCAAACATAGCGTTGTTCGGCAGGCGATAAGGGCGGGCGAGCAGTCGTCGGCGATAAGCAAGTAGGGTTCAGGGATTAGGGATAGCGTTGCTCCCATCCCTTCGCGCAAAACCCGCGCGAAAGGATGGGGCACCCAATCCGTGATCATTTCTTGGTGTTGCGTCGCGGTTTTTCGGCGGGGAGGCGGGTGAAGTGTAGGTCCTTCCCGCATCTGAGCTTTGTGAGATACGTGATCTGGCCGGTGTGATAAGCGAAATGCTCGTAAACGCGGAGGACAGCAATCAGCCCCGAGATCTCATAACCTTGGATCCTGAACTGTTGCAACAGCGTTTCGACCGAAAGCCCGTCTATTATTTCGCAGGTTTCTCCAACTGTGGTCTTTAGTTGTGCAACCAGCGCGCGGCGCGAGATTGGACCACGTTCACTGAATTCTTTTTCTCTTTCGCGCACGTCCGGCTCCCCACCCAGCCCGGAGATGATCCACTGCCGGATATTGCCACACAGGTGCAGAACGATATTACCGGCTGCATTTGAGGCATTGTTGGGACGCCACCAGATTTCCTCTTCACTCAAAAGCTGCAAGCAGCGGACGATACGTGACAGGTACTTTTCGATACCGGCGCGCGCATCGTTTTTACATATTTCGGCGAGGGTAAGTTCGTTGGCGGTCATCCGGGGCGGCCTCAGCAACAGAAACACTATAACCTAACAACGAATTGATTCCAGCGCAGCCATACATCCGCCGCGTTTATTGGCTGACAAGCTGGGCGTTGCGCATGTGGGTGGAGACGGCGACGAAGCGTTCGCCGACCATGATGGCTTTGCCGAGGAAGATTTCGGCGATTTCGGGCTCGTAGATCTCGGACAGGGTGAGGTCCCACAGGCTAAGCCAGCGCTCCAGGTGCAGGGGGTCCATTTCCGGAATCGGCACATGGGCCATCATGGGATTGCCCTTGTAGGTGCCGGCGGAGAGTATGACGGAACTCCAGAAATCCTTAAGCTTGGCGAGGTGTTCGGGCCAGTCGGCAACGACCCGGTTGAAGACGGGGCCGATCAGGTCGTCCTTGCGGACGCGGGCATAAAAAGTGTCAACAAGGGTGGAAATGCTCTCTTCGTTCAAAAGCTGGGCCATTGCGTAATTTTATGCTGGAGGTTCCATTTGGAATTGTGACTTAAGTCTCACATGAGTTCCGCCTTATAATGGACGGTGATGCCGAAGTATTCGATTGTTGTCCCTTTCCACAATGAAGAAGAGAACGTCACCGTAATGTATGACCGCCTGAAGGCGGTGATGGAGCATGTTGGCGAAAGCTTTGAGCTGGTGCTGGTGGATGACGGGTCGAACGACCGCACTTACAAGCTGTTGGAAGAGATTGCGGCGGTGGACAGCCGGGTGCTGGTGGTGAAGCTGCGCCGGAATTTCGGGCAGACTTCGGCGCTGGCGGCGGGCTTTGACCATGCCGAAGGCGACTTTGTGCTGGCCATGGATGGCGACCTGCAGCACGATCCGCGCGAGATCCCCAATTTTCTGGAAAAGCTTGAAGAAGGCTACGACGTGGTGAGCGGGTGGCGGAAGGCGCGCATCGACAACTTCGTGATGCGGCGTTTTCCCTCGCGCTGCGCGAACTGGCTGATGGCCAAGCTTTCGGGCGTAGACATTCACGACTTCGGGACGACCTTCAAGGCGTACCGGCGCGAGGTGATCCACCATATTCCGCTGTATGGAGAGATGCACCGGTTTATTCCGGCGCTGGCGGCGTGGTACGGGGCCAGCATCTGCGAGATTCCGATTACGAATGTGCATCGCGAGCGCGGGAAATCGCACTACGGAATTGGGCGGACGTTCCGGGTGTTTTTCGATCTGCTGACGATCCGGTTTTTGCTGAAGTACATGACGCGGCCGCTGCACTTCTTTGGGCTGTTCGGCGCGCTGGGCATATTGGGCGGCGGCGGGATTTCCGCATTTCTGGCGGGGCTGAAGATTTTTACCACGCAGCATGTGATGGACCAGCACGGGCCGCTGTTTGTGATTGCGGGCGTGCTGATTCTGGGCGGCATTCAACTGCTGGCAATTGGGCTGCTGGGCGAGCTGCAGGTGCGGCATTACCACACGGCCACGCAGCGCGCTCCGTATACGATTGACCGGCTGGTGCGGCTGCGCCCCTCGGGCGAGCCGAGTTTGATGCAGGACTGAAGCGGACTTTCGGCGCGCGTGTCCGGAAGCTGCTTGTTCCCAGATTCATGCTTCTAAATGAGGAAGATGAGCGAACGATGGGACGCGATTATCCTGGGCTCGGGGCAGGCGGGCAATCCTCTTGCTGACGCGCTTTCAAGGGCGGGGAAAAAGACCGCGCTGATTGAAAGCAGGCACGTCGGCGGGACGTGCGTGAATTACGGATGTACTCCCACAAAAACCATGGTTGCGAGCGCACGGGTGGCGTACCTGGCAGGGCGGGGCGCGGATTTTGGCGTGCGCGCGGGCGAGGTGTGCGTGGACATGGCCCGGGTGCGGGAGCGGAAGAGC
>DASTXK010000355.1:0-4896 GCA_035765555.1 Acidobacteriaceae bacterium | reverse complement strand
GCTCTCGCGCACGTTCCGCAGCTCGACCCGGCGGAGGTGGAAGACGTGATTCTGGGCTGCGCCATGCCCGAGGGCGAGCAGGGACTGAACGTGGCCCGCATCGCCGCCATGCGTGCTGGACTGCCCGCGTCGGCTTCCGCCATGACCATCAACCGCTTCTGCTCTTCGGGCTTGCAGGCCATCGCACTGGCTGCGGACGCGATCCACGCCGGACGCGCGCAGGTGGTTCTCGCCGGAGGCACCGAATCCATGAGCATGGTTCCGATGGAGGGAAACAAGTTCAGCGCGAACCCCTGGCTGGTGGACCATTATCCCGACGTGTATCTTTCTATGGGGCTCACCGCTGAGAATGTGGCAGCCAAGTACAACATTACCCGCGAGCAGGCTGACGAGTTCGCCCTTGCCAGCCATCAAAAGGCGCTCGCCGCGATTCGCAACGGCAAGTTCCAAGAAGAAATTGTGCCTGTCACAGTTGCAAATGGAAAATTCAAAATTGATGAAGGCCCGCGTGCCGACACCTCCGCCGAGGCCCTCGCCAAACTCAACCCCGCCTTTCACGCGCACGGGACCGTGACAGCGGGGAACTCGTCCCAAACTTCCGATGGCGCCGCCGCCGCCGTACTCATCTCAGAACAGCGGGCGAGGGAACTTGGCATAGCGCCTCTGGGGCGCTTTGTCAGCTTTGCCACTGCGGGAGTCGCGCCGGAAATCATGGGCATCGGCCCGGTCGACGCGATTCCGAAAGCGCTCAAGCTGGCTGGGCTTACGCTCGATCAGATCGACCTGATCGAGTTGAACGAAGCCTTCGCCGCGCAGGCGCTCGCCGTCATTCAGCAGGCGGGCCTTGACCCCGCCAAGGTTAACGTCAATGGAGGAGCCATCGCCCTCGGTCATCCGCTGGGCTGCACCGGAGCCAAGCTCACCGCGACCATCCTGAATGAACTCAAGCGCCGCACGCAGCGCCATGGACTGGTCACCATGTGCGTCGGCGGCGGTATGGGCGCGGCGGGAATTTTCGAGGTATGAGCGGATGCTGACTATGCGAGACAAACCGTGGAGAGAAAAACCCGGCGACCGTCTCGTCACCTTCCTGTTGGTCGTGCTCATCGTGCCGTTGATCATTGGCTTCATGCTCCTTTCGCATAAAGACGACAAGCGGCCATGGCCCACGGCAACCGCACACATTTCCGGCACACGGATTGTCGCTGTTGCCGCAGAGGAGCACCCATTCCAGGGAGGGACAGTTCTTTACCGGGTTGAAGCGCACGTGACGTATGAAATGAACGGCAAACGTGTTGACCGCTGGGCGCCCGCTTCCGGAATGAAGCGCGACAAACCCTATCTCGAATCCTGGCTGTCCCACAAGAAACAAGACTCATGCCTGGTTCGATGGAACCCCCAAAACCCCGATGACGTTGAGGCCGTCCTCATTGATACCGTGACGCAAAATGTGTCACATTGATTTCGCCGGAGTACCATCAAAGCCATCCATGACCGGCGCAAGCTTTCTTCTCAATCCGACTGACCCAGCCACCATCTTCACGCCCGAGGACTTCACCGAGGAGCAGCGGCAGATTGCCGCTACGGCAGCCGAGTTTGCCGCGAACGAGGTCCTTCCCGCTGCTCCTGAAATTGAGGCGAAGAACTTCGCCATCACCCGCGCGCTGCTCAAAAAAGCCGGAGACCTCGGCCTGCTGGCCGTCGATGTTCCCGAGGCCTACGGCGGCCTCTCCATGGACAAGGTCACGTCGGCGATTGTTGCCGACCGCATGGCCAGGCTGGCCAGCTTCAGCGTGGCATTCAGCGCGCACACCGGCATCGGCACGCTGCCCATCGTCTGGTACGGAACCGAGGCCCAAAAGCAGAAGTATCTCCCCAAGCTTGCCACCGGCGAATGGGTTGCCGCCTACGCGCTGTCAGAAGCCACCAGCGGTTCAGACGCCATGAACATCCGCGCGCGCGCCGTCCGCGACGGCGACTTCTACGTTTTGAATGGCGAGAAGATGTGGATCACGAACGCCGGGTTCGCCAACCTCTTCACCGTTTTCGTCAAGATCATCGACCCTTCCGATCCCGATCTTGCCAAAGCGAAAATGTCCGCCTTCCTCATCGAGCGCGACACTCCCGGCCTCACCATCGGCGCGGAGGAACACAAGCTTGGCATTCGCGGCTCATCCACCTGCCCGCTCGTTCTCAATGACTGCCGCATTCCCGCCGAAAACCTCCTCGGTGAAGCAGGGAAGGGCCATCACATCGCCTTCAACATCCTCAACATCGGCCGCTTCAAGTTGGGAGCGGCGTGTGTTGGCGGCGCGCGAACTTCGCTCCAAAACGCGATCCAATACGCGCGCGACCGCAAGGCATTCGGAAGATCCATTGCGGAGTTCGGTCTGGTCCAGGAGAAAATCGCCGACGCCGCGACCCGTATCTACGTGGCGGAGTCCATGGCCTATCGCACCATCGGCGCGATTGACGCCGCGCTCGCCGGGGCCGAAGACGCGAAGGAAATCCAGAAGCGAATAGAGGAATATGCCATCGAATGCTCGGTGCTCAAGGTCTGGGGCAGCGAAATGCTGGACGCCGTCGTCGATCATGTGGTGCAGATTTACGGCGGCTACGGATACGTCGAAGAGTATCCGGCGGAGCGCGCTTATCGCGACTCGCGCATTAATCGCATCTTCGAGGGCACCAACGAAATCAACCGTCTCATCATTTCAGGATTCATCATGAAGCGCGCAACGGATGGCCGCCTGCCGCTGCTGCCCGCCATCAAGAGCCTCATGGACGAACTGCTCGCGCCGCCGTCGTTTTCATCCGGCGAAGACTCCCAACATCCGCTCGCACGCGAAGAAAAAATGCTGGCCAACGCCAAGAAGCATTTCCTCTTCGCCTCCGGAGCGGCCAGCCAGAAATATCTGAACACCCTTGCCGACCAGCAGGAAATCATGGCCGCGCTCGCCGACATGGTCCTTGAAATCTACGCGCTTGACTCCGCCCTGGCACGCGCCCGGAAGCTCGCCGCCGGCAATCATCCCAATGCGGCTCTCGCGCAAAGCATCACTCAGTTCTATGCTCCGAAGGCCGCCGCCATCATTGAATCTTCGGCGCGAAAGGTTATCGCCGCGGTTGCGGAAGGCGACTCCCTGCGCACCCAGCTTGCCATTCTGCGGAGGCTCGCGAAGCACGAGCCAGCGGACACCATAGCCCTCGGGCGGCGAATCGCGAAGGCGGCCATTGATCGCAAGGCTTATCCGCTGGACTAAATGTTTGGCTGGCCCGATCCGCCTCGCAGCGCGTATAGACCGGGAATCAGCCATTTGCATCTTAAAATTACGGCGTTTCTGAATGCGGGTTGCGGAGTCAATGGCTCGTTCGGACGGAAGAATGAATTTGTGTAAGGTAGTTGGTGTTTGCGCTCGCAAAACAGGGTCGTTCCTGGTAGTGCTGGCCTCCTTAATTCTGTGGGGATGCCTGCCCACTTTCGGCCAGACGCGGCCCCAGAACCGCATTCGGCAGGTCAATCCCAACGTCACAATGGTCTTGCGCGGGACCATCAATCCTCGCGCGAAGCCCACATTTGACACAGGGCCGGCGGATCCAGCGAACCGCCTCACCGGGATGACCATCCACTTCAGGCTTTCCGCCGCCCAGCAGGCCGCGCTCGACAATCTTGTTCAGCAGCAGCAGACGCCCGGTTCGTCGCTTTACCACCAGTGGATCACGCCCGCGCAGTATGCGCAGCGCTTTGGACTATCCGACAGTGACCTCGAAAAAGTTGAAACCTGGCTCGAGCAGCAGGGCTTCTCCATTGACGGCGTGGCGAACAGCCGCAATGCCATCACCTTCTCCGGCACCATTGGGCAGGTCGAGTCGGCCTTTCAAACATCGATCCATCACTACAACATTCACGGCGTCACGCACAGGTCGAATGCCGGCCCGCTCTCCATCCCAACGGCATTTTCCGGAGTCGTTCTCTCTGTCCGCAACATCAGCAATTTCCGCCCGCATCCGCTTCATCGCTTTCGCCCGCGTGAGCAGACCACCCCGCAGTACACCTTCAACAGCGGCTCGACGCATTCCCACTTTCTCGCGCCAGCCGACTTCGCCACCATCTACAACGTCAATCCGCTTTACGGGGCCGGATACACCGGCGACGGACAGACCATTGTCGTAACCGGCCAGAGCGCCATCGTCACCTCCGACATTACGAATTTTCAAAAGGCCGCCGGACTCCCGCAGAAGGCCCCCAAACTTGTCCTGGTCCCCAACACCGGCTCCAGCACCGTGGACGACTCCACCGGAGACGAAGATGAATCCGACCTCGACATCGAGTGGTCCGGCGCAATCGCCAAGGGTGCTGACATCGTCTTCGTCTACGTGGGTGAAGGTCCAAACCACGAGAAGAACTACAGCGTTTTCGACTCCATCAAGTACGCGGTCGATAACAATCTTGCCCCCATCATCACCACCAGCTACGGAACCTGCGAACAAAATTTTCCCTCCGCCGATGTGCAAACGCTCCAGGGAATTTTTGAGCAGGCGAATGCGCAGGGACAAACCATCATTGCTGCCGGAGGCGACAGCGGCGCCACTGACTGCGAGTCCTCCTCCTCCACCAACTCCGACCAGGCCACGCACGGCCTCGCCGTGGATCTGCCCGCCTCATCTCCTTATGTCACCGGAATCGGCGGCACCGAATTCGCGGCGGACGTAAGCTCTCCCGGCAGCTACTGGAACTCGTCCAACGGTGCGGGAGGCTCATCCGCCATTCGTTACATCCCGGAAAAGGTCTGGAACGACACCTCAACGAGTCTGGGCATTCAGGCCGGTGGAGGCGGGGCCAGCGCCATCTTCAGTAAGCCTTCCTGGCAGACCGGCACCGGCGTGCCTAACGAC
>DASTXK010000354.1:0-3432 GCA_035765555.1 Acidobacteriaceae bacterium | reverse complement strand
GCCCAATCCGTATCAGGGACAGCTTCTCAGCGTGAACGTCTACCCCATTCATCGCGAACTAAAGCAGCCCACCACCACGGAAGGAACCGCCGGGCAGAACCAGACCTACGACGAGGTCCTGGTCTTCGCCGACGTGAGCGTAAAGAACACCACGAACATCCCGCTGTATCTGCGTGACATGACGGCGATTGTGGACCTTCCCAATGAGACCTCCCACTCCAGCGCCGCCTCCGGAGAGGATTTTCCCAAGGTCTTCATCGCCTATCCCGAGACCCGGCAGTACAGGAAGCCGCTGCTCGCCCGCGACACCACCATCCAGCCCGGCCAGCAGGTGCAGGGGCAGATGATCTTCAATTTCCAGATGAGTAAGGAGCAATGGCAGTCGGCGTCAGACGTGGCGATCTATCTCTCATTCGCCCACCAGAACCCGCTGGTTATGCACCTTAAAGCGCCGCCGGGCAGCTGAGAACCGATGCTTACCGCACCACTCCCATATTGTCCGCCGGCCAGTAAATGAACGCGGCCTTGCCATAAATCACGTTCCGGTTCACCGGCCCAAAGTCGCGGCTGTCGCTCGAAATCGACCGGTGGTCGCCCATCACGAAGTACTCATGCGCCGGAATGATGATGGTCGGGTACGAGCGGTCGTCCCGGTAGCGCGCCGGAACATACGGCTCAGCGACGCGCTTGCCGTTCACATACACGCGCCCGTCAGCGATGCGCAGCGTATCGCCGGGCAGCGCGATGACCCGCTTGATGTAGCTCTTCGACGGATCGAGTGGGTAGTGGAACACCACCACGTCGCCCCGCGAGATGTTCTCAAAGTGGTAGGCGAACTTGTTGATGAACAGCCGGTCCTGGTCGCGCAGTTCCGGCTGCATCGACGTGCCCTCCACCCGCACCGGCTGGTAGATGAAGGTGATAATCATGAACGACGCGGCCACCGAGATTAGCACATCGCGGAACCAGAGCCTCAAGGCCCCTCGTGCCTGAGGCTTCTGCTCTTCCGGCGCAGGCGGTCCGGGATTTACAGGATTCTCTTCACTCATCGGATTCGTTGTTTCCATTCTATGCTGCAAAATCCACCAGCGTTAAGACGCGCCGAACGCGCCAACGGTTACACGGGCGCCAGAATGCCGTACCATATCCGCACCAGATGACCGCTCCCGCCTCTCCGGTTTCCGCGCACCCGCGACGCTTCGCCGCCGCCCACGCCGTGCTGGAGCAGGCCGTCCGCGAACGCGCCTTTCCCGGGGCCGCCTACGGAGTTCTGCTGAATAAGGAGGTGCTGGCGCTCGACTCAGTAGGCCGCTTCACCTACTCGCCCGATTCGCCTGCCGTCACGCCTTTCACAGTCTTCGATCTCGCCAGCGTCACCAAAGTCGTGGCGACCACCGCCATCGCCATGCTTCTCTACGACCGAGGCGTACTTCGACTCGAAACGCCGCTCGCCGAAATCCTGCCCGAGTTTGCTGCTGGTCCGGGACTGAATCGAAATCGCGTGACCCTGCACTCCCTCCTCGCACACTCCTCGGGACTGCCCGGTTATCTGCGATTGTTTGAGCGGAACCGCACTCCGGCAGCGATGCTTGATGCCCTCATGCACGTCCCTCTGGAAGCCCCTCCAGGAGTCCGCGCCGAATACTCTGATATAGGATTTATGCTGCTGGGCCGCGCCCTCGAAGTCCTCGCCGGCGATTCGCTGTCGAACCTCTTTCAGACCCAAATTGCCACACCGCTCCAGCTCGACACAGCACGATTCACCCCGCCCGCCGAATGGCGCAGCCAGATTCCTCCCACGGAAAATGACGCCACCTTCCGGCATCGCGTCATTCAGGGCGAAGTGCAGGACGAGAACTGCTTCGCTCTGGGAGGAGTGGCCGGACACGCTGGCCTCTTCGCGAATGCTCTCGACATCCTCCGCTTCGCCTGTTGCATTCTGGCCGAAGGCAGAACTGCGACCGGCGAGCAACTCTTCCGCCCGGAAACCATCCGCCTCTTCGCGACGCGCGAAACCCAGCCGCGCGGCACAAGCCGCGCTCTCGGATGGGACACACCCTCGCAGCCATCCTCTTCCGGCAGGTTCTTCAACCCCAGCTCCATCGGCCATCTTGGCTATGCCGGAACATCGCTCTGGATCGACCGCGATCGCGGCCTCGCCGTGGTCCTGCTCAGCAATCGCACGTGGCCCGACCGCTCCAACGCCATTCGAGAGGTCCGCCCCGCATTTCACGATTCCATCTTCGCCGCGATTTGATCGCGGGCCATGCGTTTTCTCATAGTCAAATCTGCCCGGCGGGCGATAAAATGAGGAAGCACACGTGTACGAAGTTTGGACAAAATATGGCCACTATGACGCAACCCGAAACCGGCATTAAGAATGGAAACCACTCGCCGGAGCATTTGCCCTTGCACGACCTCGTCACCGAAAGCATGAATGAGGCTTCGCAGGGATTCGACACAAAATCTGCGCTGGAAATCGCGCGCATCATCAATCACGAAGATTCCCGGGTCGCCGCCGCGGTCAAGAAGGCCCTGCCGGAAATCGCCCAGGTCATCGACTCGGTCGCGCGCAGCCTGCGCGACGGCGGACGCCTCATTTATATAGGCGCCGGATCGAGCGGACGCATCGCATCGCTCGACGCCTGCGAGTGCCCCCCCTATTTCTCCACCTCACCGCAGACCATCCAGTACATCATGGCCGGGGGCCCTAAGGCGCTCGCCTCGCCCGTCGAGGTGAATGAGGACTCCGAAGAACTGGGCCAGCGCGACATCGCGCGCCGCCGCCCCAGCCGCAAGGACGTCATCATCGGCCTCTCCGCCAGTGGACGCACGCCTTATGTCGTCGCCGCCGTGGCTTACGCCCGCGCGCGCGGCGCGAAGACCGCCTGCATTACCTGCAACCAGAACACTCCGCTCGCCGCCGCTGCGGATATTGCCATCGTTGCCGAAGTTGGCCCGGAAGTCATCTCCGGCTCCACGCGCATGAAGGCCGCGACCGCACAGAAGATGATCACGAACATGATCACCACCGGCGCCATGACCCGCATGGGCTATGTGTACGAAAACCTCATGGTCAACGTCCACATGCAGAACTCCAAGCTGGTTGAGCGCGGCATCGGAATCCTGATCCGCGCCTGCGGCATTACCCGCGAGCGCGCCGTCGAAGTCATCAAGTCCGCCGGACGCAGTGTCCCTGTCGCATTGGTGATGCTGAAGGCCGCTGTGGACAAGCCCGAAGCTGTCCGCCGCCTGACCCGCTCAGACAATAACGTGCGCTTGGCGATTGAGGACACAAGCACCGAAATCTAACCGGCTTTATTCCGGAAGGCAGAAACCCGCCGCGCTTCCGCACGGCGAGTTTCTGCTTCAGTGCCGCGAGTTGTGCGGATAATCCACTCGCACCGCCACAATCTCATACGGATGCACCGG
>DASTXK010000353.1:0-11823 GCA_035765555.1 Acidobacteriaceae bacterium | reverse complement strand
CTCCGTGCCGTCCACGGCCAGCATCAGCGCCTGCTTCAGAAATGGGTCTTCAATCGCCGCCAGATCCTCGTCCAGGGAAATAATCCCGCTCCGCCGCGCCTTGTTTGCGAAGCCTACCAGTTGCTCCACCGCGGCTTCGCCCGTCTCTTCGCGATAGAAAAATACCGTGGCCAGCCGCCGCGCCGCCGCCAGCACCGTCGCGGTCGGAAACTGCAACATCACCGCGCCCAGCGTGCCGCCAAACACAATCATGGCCGCCGTCGGCTGCAACACCTGGCCTATGTGTCCGCCCTCCAGCAGCAGTCCGGCCACAATGCCGACCATCGCGACCAATACCCCCAGCCAGCTTCCGTTGTCCATTCCCCGCATCATCGCGCCGCCCTGCGCCTCCGCCGCGCCAGCCCGGCGCTCTCGTCGTCCGCATCCGGATCATAGGCGTGCTCCACCGCCTCGGCCCTGGCGTTTTTTGAAACAACCGCCCGCAGCGCCGCTCCTACGGTGAACCCCTCCGCCTGCATGCGGCCCGCTTCGGCAATGGTCCGTGCGCGGAAGGCCAGCATCCGCTCGGAGACCTCCGACAGACTCTCCGCAACCAGCATCTTCTCCCCCGTCACCATGGTCAGCAGCGTGTCCGGAGCGGCCTCCGCAAACTGGATCAAATCCCCGTTAACAGCCAGACGGTTCCCGTTGAGGCGAGTCAGTTCAATCATGATGTTGGTTTTCCTGCTGTCTCTATCGGCCCGGAGAGGAAATTCAGCAGGGACGGATGGTGCCGGAAGTCACCGTCGGCACGCACCCGAAAATGAAAAACCCGGCCCTCAGGCCGGGTTCGCGAACCACAATCACACGAGCGCTTAATTCTCCGCGCCCGCTCCATGGCACTTTTTATATTTTTTGCCGGACCCGCATGGGCAAGGATCATTCCGCCCCACCTTGTCTCCGGCCTTCCGCTGCATCACCGGCTGCTCGTCTTCGCCGCCGCCAGCCATGCGCGCGTGCTGAAGTTCCCGCTGCTTCTTCTGCCGGAACTCGCGCTCAATGGAATCAATCGTCGTCTCCGCCACTGATTCCCTGTGCAATAACGGAACAGCCTCGTGGTGTCCGTTCCCCTGCGCGCTGTCCGCCGACGCCACCGCGGGTGCTGCCGGAACCTCCCGCCGCCGCGTTGGCACATGAACAGGTCGCCCATCCGGCCCGATGATCTGCATCAGGAACAGATACCGTGTCGTGTCTTCCTGGAACCGCTCCATCAAGCCCTCGAACATGTCGAAGGATTCCTTCTTGTACTCCACCAGCGGGTCCTTCTGCCCATAACCGCGCAGGCCGATTCCTTCCTTCAGGTGGTCCATGTTCAGCAGATGGTCTTTCCACAGCCCGTCCATCACGCTCAGCATAATCATCCGCTCGTGCGTGCGCATGGCGGCTTCGCCGATGATCTGTTCCTTCGCCTCGTACTTGTCTTTGAGCCGCTCGAAGAGCGTTTCGCCCAGTTCGTGCCGCGTCATCTCACCCGCGTCAATTTCTTCGGCCGTCGTGTCCAGCCCGAACTGCTCCACCAGCTTTGTTCTCAGCGCGTCCAGGTCCCACTGGTCGGGATGCAGCCGCTCCGGCGTGAACTCATCCAGCACATCGCTCAGAATGTTGGCGACGTAGTCCTCAACAATCAGTTCCTTCTGGTCCAGCCCCTCCAGCAACTGCTTGCGAATGCCGTACACGGCCTCCCGCTGCTTGTTCATTACATCGTCGTATTCCAGCAGGTGTTTGCGGGCCTCGAAGTTCTGCGCCTCCACCTGCTCCTGGGCCTTTTCGATGCGCCGCGAAATCATCCTCGACTCAATCGGGACGCCTTCGTCCATGCCCATCTTCTGCAGCAGCGTTCCCACCCACTCCTTCGCGAAAATCCGCATCAGGTCGTCTTCGAGCGACAGGAAGAAATTCGACGATCCCGGATCGCCCTGACGGCCGGCGCGCCCGCGCAACTGGTTGTCTACCCGCCGGGACTCATGCCGTTCCGTGCCGATAATGTGCAGCCCGCCTGCCGCGACTACTTCATCGTGCTCCGCCGCCGCGGCCTCCGCATACGTTGCATACGTCCGGTCCCAGTTCTCCTGCGGAGTTTCAAACTCCTGCCCCTGGTAGTAGAACCGCAGCATTCCCGGCGCCGCTGAGGGATTAATCGCTCCTTCCGCCGCGCTGATGGCACGCGCCGCGCCCTTCTTCACAATGTCCTGCTTGGCGACAAAATCCGGGTTGCCGCCCAGCAGAATATCGGTTCCGCGACCGGCCATGTTGGTGGCGATCGTCACCATGCCCAACCGCCCGGCCTGCGCCACAATTTCCGCCTCGCGCTCGTGGAACTTCGCGTTCAGCACCACGTGGCGCACACCCTTGCGCTGCAAAATCTGCGACAGCAACTCCGATTTCTCAATTGAAGTGGTGCCCACCAGCACCGGGCTTCCGCTTTCGTGCAGCTCCGCGATCTTGTCCGCCACGGCAAAATATTTTTCCTTCGCCGTGCGGTACACCACATCGGGATTTTCCTTGCGCAGCAGCGGCTTGTTCGTCGGAATCACCACAATGTCCAGCTTGTAAATGCTGCCGAACTCCGCCGCTTCCGTCTCCGCCGTTCCGGTCATGCCGGCCAGCTTTTTATACAGCCGAAAATAATTCTGGAACGTGATGGTCGCCAGCGTCTGGTCTTCACGCCGGACCGTCACGCCTTCCTTGGCTTCCACGGCCTGGTGCAATCCATCAGACCAGCGGCGCCCCGGCATCATGCGGCCCGTGAACTCGTCCACAATGATGATTTCGCCGTCCTTCACCACGTACTGCACATCGCGCTTGTAAAGCGAATGCGCCTTGACGGCCACTTCAACGTGGTGCTTCAGCTCCCAGTTGTCCACATCCGCGATATTGCCGATGCCCAGCAGCTTCTCAATCTTTTCCCAGCCTTCGTCGGTGACGGAAATCGTTTTGTGCTTCTCATCCACGACATAGTCGCCGGTCAGGATCTTCGTCTCGCCCTGCTCGATCTCCTCGCCCTGCTCCAGCGATGGAATGATCCGGTTCACGCGAACATACTTGTCCGTCGTCTGGTCTGTCGGCCCGGAGATAATCAGCGGCGTCCGCGCCTCGTCAATCAGAATCGAGTCAACTTCGTCCACAATTCCGAAGTAGTGGCCGCGCTGCACGCAGTCCGCCAGCTCAAACTTCATGTTGTCGCGCAGGTAGTCGAAGCCGAACTCGTTGTTCGTGCCGTAGGTAATGTCCGCTCCGTAGGCCTCGCGACGCGCCTCGTCGCTCAGGTCGTGGACAATCACGCCGACCGTCAGCCCCAGGAACTCATAGATCTTGCCCATCCACTCGGCGTCGCGCTTGGCCAGATAATCGTTCACCGTTATCACATGCACGCCGCGCCCCACCAACGCGTTCAGATAGACCGGAAGCGTGGCGACCAGCGTCTTTCCTTCGCCGGTCTTCATTTCCGCAATCTTGCCCTGATGCAGCACGATTCCGCCGATCAACTGCACGTCGAAATGGCGCATATTCAGGATGCGCCGCCCCGCTTCGCGCACCACGGCGAAGGCCTCCGGCAGAATCTCGTTCAGGACCTGCCGCTCCGCCTCTTCGCGGTACTTATCGTCCGTAATGCCCTCAACGGCCTTGGTAATCCGCGCGCGGAACTCCGCTGTTTTGGCCTGCAACTGCTCATCCGTGAGCGCCTGCATTTCGGGCTCCAGGGCACCAATCCGACGCACCATTGGAACCAGGCGCTTCACCGCCCGGTCGCTGCGGCTTCCAAATATCTTGTTAAAGGTGGACTCACCGATCAAAACGCAATTTCCTCAATTACCAGTGTAAATGGTGAAGGAGCTTTTAGCTTCTAGCCGCTGGCTTCTAGCTGTTAGCTGAAGTTCTGTAGATTTTTCTGCCCTTTGGCCGCGGCAAACGGTCACAAATGCCATTTTCCCAACAGCAAAGCTAATAGCTAAAAGCTAGAAGCTAATAGCTGCCTTACCCTCATTCCCGACCGCATCGCCGCATGGACCGTCCCCCACTGCCCTGTCGTGTCAGTATGCTCGCCGCAGAAATACAGCGTGTCCTCCACCGGCTCGGCCAGCGCGTCCGACGCCTCCATCGCCCCAGCCGGGACATAACTGTAGGCTCCGAGACTCAGCGGATCACTCTGCCAATCGTGCGAGTTCCAATCCAGCAGCAGCGCGGTTAGGTCTTCGCGACCGAAAATCTTCCCCAGCGTCGCCAGCCCCGCATCGCGCAGCGCCTCGCCCGTCGGCACCTGTGCCGCCCGCGGGCCGCCAATCCAGCCCGTAAGCACCGCACTATCCGCAGCCGGACTCCACCACACTGGCAGCGCCTCTCCCGCCGCGAACAAAAAACTCAGCCCCAGCGCGGCCTCCTCCCAGAACCTCTCGCGGAACACCTGCGTGATCCGCGTCGCCGACCCCATGGCCAATTTCCGAATCGCCTCCGCCGCTTTCTCCGGCATAGGCGTAATCGCGACCGTTCCAGCCTTCAAAACTCCCAGCGGAAGCGCAACCACCACCCGCGGCGCACGAACCTCCGCCACCGTCGCATTCGTCGTCCGCACCAGCGCCTCGCCGCGCTTCCATCTGATCTCCGTGACAGGCGTCTTCAAATGCGCGCGCCCGCCTGCGGCCAGAAACCTGTCCAGCAAAAACAGCGGCACTCGGTCGTACCCCTCCCGGATGTGAAAGATCCGCTGGCCCTCAATCGCCTCCTCGGCCCGCTGCTGCTTCCGCAGCGCCGCCGTACCAATCACCCTCGCGTCCGCCGCGTTGAATCCTTCCACGTAATCTGTCACGCGCTTTGCGATCTTCTCCGGAAGCTTCTGACTCGCAAGAAATTCCGAAAATGGTTGGTCGCCCTGCTCCGGAAGCTTGTCCAGCACCTCAAAGGCCGAGTCTTCCCACTCCGCCTCGCCCAGCCGCCCATTTTCAAAGGAATAGAACCTCCCTTCGCGCTCCACCAGCGTCAGCCCGGCCTCTTCGGCCACAGCGATCATCTCCGGCGGCCTCCCATGCACAAACTCCGCGCCCGCCTCTACCGGAAAATCGCTTCCCGCCAAGCGCACCGTATGCACACGCCCGCCGACCCGCTCCGCCGCTTCCAGCAGGGCCACCGAAAGTCCCGTCTCAGCCAGCCCACGGGCCGCGGTCAGCCCCGCAACCCCGGCCCCGACGACAACCACATCGCAATCAAATTCATCAACCATTTCCGACCCTCACATCCGCAAACACGAAACCGTCCCGCTCCAGCACTTCCCCATTCACCAACGCAATGGGCTGCCGGAACATCGGCCCCGCATAGGCCACCGTATGAAATTCCCCTCGCTCGGCACAGGGGTCACATCCTTCCGGCATCGCGTCCAGCACGGGTTCGTCCCAGTCGCGCCCGGCAAACTCCCTCGGCAGCTTTGCAGGATCAACACACACGATCCGCGCACGCAACCCGCTCGCCAGCATCTCCCGCGCCAGCGCGACAGTCGGCAGCCCCCAGAGCGGAAACACCGGCTCTAGCCCCGTCCCCTTCAGCTTCTCCTCGCGATACGCCCGCACATCTTCCAGAAACAAATCCCCAAACGCAATGACTTCGATTCCCTCCGCGACAGCTTGCGCGCACGCCTCCCGCATCGCCGCTTCGTACTGCTCGTTCGAGCACGGCCACGGCAGCGGAACGGTCCTTAACGGCAGCCCCGTCGCTTCCGCCTGCGCCTCCAGCACTTCGCGCCGCGTGCTGTGCATCGCCGCGCGATCAAATGTTTCATTCATGGTCGTCAGCAACCCAGCAATTTCATACTCGCCGCACTGCCGCATCACGTGCAGCGCCCACGCCGCATCTTTCCCATTGCTCCACGACACCAACGCCTTTTTCTTCATGCCCTCATCATCCCATCACGCGGACACTCTATACTGAGCACTACCTTCATTCATGCGTGCCCATTCCAAATTTCTGCTCTCCGCCCACTCGCCCTCGCAGTTCCCCGCGCCCTCCATTCCGGAAATCGCCTTCCTCGGCCGCTCCAATGTAGGTAAATCCAGCCTGCTCAACGCGCTGCTCGGCTCCAAGCAGGCCAAGGTCTCCTCCACTCCGGGACGCACCCGCGCCATCAATTTTTTCTCAATCATGGACAGGCCCGAGCGCCAGCAACCGCAAATCTACTTCGCCGATCTCCCCGGATACGGCTACGCCAAAATCTCCAAATCCATTTCCGCCGAGTGGCCCAAATTCATCGAGCCGTATCTCGCCGAGCGCCCCACGCTCGCCCTATGCCTTTGTCTCGTGGACAGCAATATCCCGCCACAGCAGCCGGACATCCAGCTCATAGAGTTTCTCAAGCACACAGGACGCGAACTCATCGTCGTCGCCACCAAATCAGACAAACTCTCAGGCAACGGACGCGCCAAGGCACAGGCTGCGCTCAGGAAGGGTTTGCAAGTGGAAGATATCCTTCTCTGCTCCGCGAAAACAGGCGCCGGAATCAAGGAACTCTGGGCCGCAATCCGCTCAGCAGCGGGAATTTAGGATCAGGCAATATTCGTCCTTGTCGCGGCTTTTGCGACAAGGGTGGGATGCGCAACGCAGCGCCTACTCGCTGAACCGCACCAGCACGCACGTCACGTTGTCCACCGCGCCCTGTTGCAGCGCCGTGTCAATCAGCGCGCGGCAAGCGCCCTGTAGGTCGGAGGCCGTGCTCATCATCCTTGCAATCTCTTCCCGATCCGCATAGCGCGTCAGCCCGTCCGTGGTCAGCAACAGGGTGTCGCCATTCTCAAGATCAGCCGTAAAAATGTCGGGTTCGACTGCGTCTGCAGTGCCAATGGCGCGCGTAATCAGCGATTGCAGCGGAGAGGCCCCTGCCTCCTCCACGCTCATCCTTCCCTGGCGCACCTGCTCGGCAATGTAGGAGTGGTCGTGCGTAATCTGGACGCACTCGCCGCCGCGCAAAAAATACGCCCGGCTGTCGCCCACGTTCCCGATCACCAGCTTGCGTCCGTTTACGCATGCCGAAACCAGCGTCGTTCCCATCCCGTTCAATTCCTCGCGGCTCTGCGCCAGAGCGCGTACCTTGCTGTTCGCGTGGAGAATGGAGTCATACAGCCGCTGTTCGCATTCCCCGCCCTGAGCGGACGATTGCCGGAACCGCTCCAGCAGTTCGCCAACTGCCGTGCTGCTGGCCACTTCGCCCGCCGCCAGTCCGCCCATCCCGTCGCAAACAACAAATATCCCGGCCTCAAGATCGTATCCGAAGAAATCTTCATTGTTGGAACGTTTGCAACCTACGTCGGACAGGGCCGCGACTTCAACTGTTAGTACGCCTTCGGTTTCCATTCTCGAGCTTCTTTTCCTGCCGGCACGCGGCGTCAGTTCACGTCAAAATGTTTACGGGGTGCGCTGTTAGACTGCCAGACTATGCCTCGCAATGTAAAGAACTTTGCGCCTCTAACCTTCAAATCCGCTGGAAACCACAAGTGCGGTCCGCAAACAGGCCGCCAGAGGAACTAACTGTAATATTTTCCAGATATTCTGCCGCTTTCATCCCGTCGCGCCAGCGCAACTAAACATCTTCGCCCTGTGGATATCTCATCCTAATGAACAGGTGAACAAGTTGAATCACCGCAGGGAGGAGTAAAAATGGCAACTCAGTATACGGAATACCCTGTCACTCCAGTACCGCGCATGTTTTCATGGACAGGGATATTTGCAGGAACGTTCCTTTTCCTCGCAATTGAAGCGACATTTGGGATCCTGGGAGTGGCAATCTTCGGTTCGGCTACCAACCCGGCATCAGCTAATCCGGTTGGCCCGGGTGTAAGCGCTGGGGTCGGCATCTGGATGGTGGTGCTGTCGATCATTGCGCTCTATTTCGCTGGGAAACTGGCGGGCAGGCTAACCGGTGCGAATTCCCGCAACATGGGCATGTACGCCGGTCTGGTCACATTCGGAATGTCGATCTTTTCAGCGATACTCACGACGGCGTTAATCCTGGGCAGCACCGTTTCCGGAGCTACTGAGATTTCAGCCGTAAGCCCATACCGGATGGATAGCATTGTCACGACCGGCGGGTATTGGCTATTCATTGCTTTGGTTCTGGCCATGATTTCCGCCGCGATGGGGGGAATCCATGGAGCAACGTCGAGTGGCTTACGCATAACTTCGACCACCACCCGCACAACTCCGGAGGAAAGGCGGGCGGCATAAAGAATTACGGCCCCTGCGCGCGGGCTGCGGGGATCTAGTTCCCGCAGCCCAACAGGAGCCGTCTCTCTTTCTGCAGAAAAAAGACGACATTCTGCCGACTTTTAATACCGGTAGTGTTCCGCCTTGAATGGCCCATCCTGCGGCACGCCAAGATACTCGGCCTGCTTCGGCGTCAGCTTCGTCAGCTTCACGCCAATCTTCTCCAGATGCAGCCGGGCCACTTCTTCATCCAGCTTCTTGGGCAGCGTGTAGACATCCACCTTGTAGCTGTCCTTGTTCTTCCAAAGATCAATCTGCGCCAGCGTCTGGTTCGCGAAACTGTTGCTCATCACAAAGCTCGGATGCCCCGTCGCGCAGCCCAGATTCACCAGCCGTCCCTCGGCCAGCACAAAGATGCTGTTGCCGTTCGGGAACGTGTACTGGTCCACCTGCGGCTTAATGTTGATCTTCTTCGCGCTCTTGTCCGCGTTCAGCCGGTCCATCTGAATTTCATTATCGAAGTGCCCAATGTTGCACACAATGGCTTGGTCCTTCATGGCCTTCATGTGCTCCAGAGTAATGATGTCCACGTTGCCCGTGCAGGTCACGTAGATATCGCCCCGTCCCAGCGTGTCTTCCAGCGTCGCGACCTCAAAGCCTTCCATCGCTGCCTGCAGCGCATTGATCGGATCAATCTCCGTCACAATCACCCGCGCGCCCATTCCGCGCAGCGAGTGCGACGACCCCTTGCCCACATCGCCGTATCCGCAGACCACCGCGACTTTGCCCGCCACCATCACGTCCGTGGCGCGCTTAATGCCGTCCGCCAGCGACTCGCGGCAGCCGTACAGGTTGTCGAACTTCGACTTCGTCACCGAATCATTTACGTTGATCGCCGGAACCAGCAGCTTGCCCTGCTCCTTCATCTTGTAGAGCCGATGCACGCCCGTCGTCGTCTCTTCGGAAACCCCGCGCCACTCCTTCGCCAGCCTGTGCCAGCGCTGCGGGTCTTCCGCGTGGACCCTCTTCAGCAGGTCCTTAATCACCTGCTCCTCGTGGCTTTCCGAAGGCGTGTTCACCCAGCCGTCGCCATCCTCAAGCTCATAGCCCTTGTGGATCAGCAGCGTTGCGTCGCCGCCGTCATCCACCACAAGCTGCGGACCTTTCCCATCCTTGTGGCTCAGCGCCTGATAGGTCGACCACCAATACTCTTCCAGCGTCTCGCCCTTCCACGCGAACACCGGAACGCCCGCCGCCGCAATGGCCGCCGCCGCGTGGTCCTGCGTCGAGAAGATGTTGCAGCTTGCCCAGCGCACCTCCGCGCCCAGGTCCACCAGCGTCTCAATCAGCACCGCCGTCTGGATCGTCATGTGCAGCGACCCGGTCACGCGAACGCCCTTCAGGGGCTTCTCCGCGGAGTACTTCCGGCGAATCGCCATCAGCCCCGGCATCTCATGCTCGGCAATGGAAATCTCCTTCCGCCCCCACTCCGCCAGAGACATGTCCGCGACCTTCCACTGCGCCGCCTTATTTTCAAGAGTTGCTGTTGCCATAAACAGAAAACCTCACACCGTCAGTTAGAAGCACCACTGCTAATCTTATCAATAGCAAGGCACAGAAAATTCACAACCATGCCCATGAAAAATCCGCCCCACCCCGGCACATTCGTACTGCGCCAGTGCATTGAGCCGCTGAACCTGACCATCACCGATGCGGCCGCGGCTCTCGGAGTCACCCGCACCACACTCTCCGAGCTTGTGAATGGAAAGCGTGGAATCTCCCCGGAAATGGCTGTCCGCCTGTCAAAGGTGTTTGGCGGCAGCGCCGAATCCTGGCTCATTCAGCAGGCGCAGTATGATCTTGCCCACTTCCCCGCCGAACAAATCAAGCTCAAGCGGCTGGAAGTGGCATAACAAGCATCTGTTGCTTTCAATGCAACTTCTTCTGTAGCCTGAAGACATGGAAGTGAGCCTCACCCCCGACCAGAAGGCATTTGTCCAGCAGGCAATCGCCAGTGGACGCCTCCATCGTGAAGAAGAAGCAGTGGAGGAGGCGCTTACCTTGTGGGAAGAACGCGAGCGCAAGCGCATCGAGTTCTTGGCGTCGCTCGAATCCGCGTATGCATCTTTGGCCCGCGGTGAAGGGCGCACTCTTACCACATCTGAGTCCGTTCGCGCCTTCTCGGATGAAATCAAAGCCCGGGGTCGCCAAAGGCTTGCCGCGGAACTCGCCGCGCAACCATAATGGCTTTACGCTTTTCAGTCGAGGCAGAAAATGATCTGGGCCAAATCTGGTCTTACGTCTCTGAGAAGAGCGCTAGTATCTCCATTGCAGATCACTTGATCGACTCCATTACAGAACACTGTTACCTTCTTGCGAGCCGGCCATACCTGGGTCGCGACCGCAATCCCGAATTCGGTTTTCAATCCCGGAGCTTCGCAGTGGGCGAATATGTGATTGTTTACAGCGTTATGAATACTGACGTGCTGATTGCGCGTGTCGTGCATGGCAGGCGCGACTTGGAAGCCCTTTTCGGGCGTTGAACCAATTCCCACCTTGGCAATGAGTTTGGAAAAGTTTCCCAACCATGCATTTAATTTCCTTCAACTTGATACAATAGAAATAGAGCATCAGAAAGGGACCGCACTGTGCGGTCCCTTTTCATTTCTCATGCAAGGAGGCCGGGGCTAAACACCTTCACAAACCCCAGTAAATTTCTCAGAAAACTCAATGAAATCAATGACCTGTAGCGGCCGTGATTTTCAGAAAACTCTTTAGAATCAATGAACTACAGAATCCGACGTTCTCAGAAAACCTAATGGAATGAATGAACTACAGCGCAGCTCGGATCTAATTTTTGCTGTTTTCAGTGCCGGATGAAGTACATGATCCAGCTTGCCGCGACCACTGAGCCGACGAACAGGACCCAGCAGTAGGCCCCATACCGGAGCATCGCTTTTGGCGCGGAGCGCTGCGTGATTCCGAAGACCACCGAAGCGCAGGTGGCGAAGATCAGTACGGCGACAAAATGGGACGGAGCAAACATCAGCGCTTCCTCCCGATGCGGAGATTGTGGGCGTCCACGGCGGAGACGAAGTTCAGCAGTCCGGCCACGACGATGAACTTGGTCCCGTAATCGGCTGTGGCAAGCTGCACCTGAGGCCCACCCAGATCGAAGATCCGTCCAATGGCGTAAAACGCGCCGTTGCCGAGGTCGCCGATGAATCCAAGCATGTCAAGAATGTTGCCCGTGTTAGGCGCATAGAGCCAGCCTTGCATGGCGATTCCCAACCAGAACATGGCGCCGATGGAGAGGAACAGCAGCAGCGCGCGGACCCAGCGCCCGCTGAACAAATGGCCCGCTCCCGGCACCAGCCAGCCCGCGATCAGGGCCGAATAAGTAAACCCCGGCGAGGAACTCTGCGGCTTCGCGGACACTTGGACTTTGGTGGAGGCCATCTCTATCGACTATACCAGCGCGGACGCTGAGATTTCCGACCGCCACCCTACTCCGGGGCCCCCACGGACAGGTCTTCGTCCGTGGGGTGGTTACAATCAAGCCATGCTGCTCGAAGGCATTTTCCCCGCCATCACCACCCCGTT
>DASTXK010000352.1:0-4615 GCA_035765555.1 Acidobacteriaceae bacterium | reverse complement strand
AAACGCGCCGTAGTAGAGCATATCGGACACGCCGTAGCTGTAGGGGACTCCGCCAAAGCTGCTCATCGAGGCCCTTCTGGAGTGGTACTCATCCAGATTCTTGTCCCAGGAGTCCAGCCGCGACTCGGATTCGCTGTCCAGCAGCGACTCGGATTCGATTCCCTTCGCGACGAGGGGCTGAGTGTTTTCGGCCAGCGCGAAGGTGGCGGTGTGCTTGCGCGAAACTTCAATGGGCTGATCGGCCGCGGCCAGTTGGACCTTGCCTCCCAGCACGGCGAGCTTCGCCTGATCGCCCCGAATCTCCAGCCGCACATGCGTGTCCGGCTGCAGGGCCAGGTTGCGGTCGCCAAAGGCGAGGTCGAACTGATTCGGCTCCTTGGTTTTCACCAGGCTCACATAGGCGATTCCCTTGACCACGCGGACGTCCGAAACCGTGGCGCCCTGAGCGGTGCGCCCAAGCAGCGAAAAATCGACCTCGGTATAGGGGCCGAGGCGGAGCGTGCTGTCGTTCTCAAACTCAACTTCCGCCACGCCCATTTCCGTTCGCAGACGGTTCTGCTCCACAATGGGCATGTTGATGATGGCGGCCTCGTAGCCTTTGCCGATGCCGCGGTCAAGCTGCACCGCCCCTCGCACCTCGCTGATGCGCACAATGCGGACATGGGAGAGGGTTGGCTGCTCCTGAGATTGAGTTGGAGGCTGCGCCGGGCTGAGGGTCTGGCTTTGGGCGGGAATGGCTGCGGCGAACAGCAAGGTTGCAGAGGCGGCCGTCGCGACGAGTGCGGAGAACCTGGACATAATCCGCTCCTTCCGGTGAGTCAGGACAACTCAAACCGTATTGCTTTAGCTCCACAGCCGGGCTGCGGCCAAAGCGCTTCGCGTCCAGATGGTACCACCAATGGGGTACATCCGTCGCTGGATTTGTGACGCGGCAGGGGCCGATTTAGTTTCCCAAAACAAAGTTTATGTCGATGGTCGTGTAAACCTCGACCGGCTGGCCGTTGAGCATGTAAGGCTGATAGCGCGCGCGGCTCACCGCCTCCAGCGCGGCCTGCGCCAGCATCGGCTGGCCGCTGACGATGCGCGCCTGCTTCACAAGTCCCTGCCTGGAAATGACGGCTTCGATCACCACCGTTCCCTGGATGCGGGCGGCCTTGGCAATGGCCGGATAAATGGGCTGGATGGGCGCAAGCAAATGGCCCTCTGCGACTCCCGAGGATACCCGGACGGGGCCTTCCGCCTTGGCGCGAGGAGGCGCGGGCGGGGCCGGCAGAGGGACGCCCAACCGGGAGATCGCGTCGCTTCCGCGAACTTCGCCGAAGCCTTGATTCATTATCGGAGGAGCGGGAGTGTTGTCTCCATTGGCGATATGGCTTGGGATGACCTTTGGCGCAGAGAGGTTCACGAGCTGGGCCACCTGCACCGGGGCTTGCGCTTGCGCCGGAGTGGTGTGGGATGCGGGCGCTGGAGCCAGCGGAGGCGGCGGCGCAATCAGCATCCGGGTGAGCGCCTGGGGCGGCAGGGCCGCGGGATAGATGAAGGGGATAAGAATGAGCGCCGCGAGCGCGATGGCCTCAATTAGAAAAGACCCAATCGCGTACCACTTGCTCCGGGTACGAATGCGCCCAGATGATTCGACCAGACTGTCCTCAAACATAAGCTCTCCATTTTTAGTGGAGAGAGCGAGACATCTGCCTGAATAGACACCTCGGCGGAGGGTGAGGTTCCCGGAGTGTTCCTCACTTCCAGCCCGCGTGGCCTTCGGTAATGGTGATGTAGCGGTCGATGGGGAGGCCGGTGAAGCGCTGTTTGGAGCCGCCGGGTTTGGGCCATTCAATCTCGATCCAGTCGATGGTCTTTCGCGGGCCGAGTCCCAGCACCATGCGCGGGTCATGCGCGGAGAGATAGCTTCCTCCGCCGACTTTGGTGCGGTGGCGAAGCAGGTCTCCGCTCTTCCATGTGACCTTTGCGCCCACGGCGTCGATGTTGGATTTTGTTCCGATGAGGCGAAGGCCCAGCCAGTGGTTCTTTCCGGCGCCGTTGTTTTTGAGCAGCAGGGGCGCGCCATTGTTCGCGCTGACCAGCACATCGACTGTGCCGTCGTTGTTGAAGTCGCCGAGCGCGAGGCCGCGCGCCGCACGGGGCTGATCGAAGGCGGGACCACACTGCGCGCTTATGTTTTTCCATTCGCCGCTGTCACGGCTGAAGAGCAGCATGGGCTGGTCATAGCGCAGATCAGGATGGTGCTCGTGAATGGTGAGGTCCGGGTGACCGTTCGCGAGGATGAGGTCGAGGTTGCCGTCGTTGTCGTAGTCGAAAAACTTGAGTCCCCAGCCGCTCATCAGGCGGGTGGTGGAACCGATGAGGGTGTGGAGCGCCTCGTCGGTGAAGCTGCCGTCCTTGTTGTTGTGGTAGAGCGAATACATTTCGTGATCGACGTTGGCGACGAACAGATCGAGCCAGCCGTCCTGGTCGTAGTCGGCGGCATCGACGCCCATTCCGGAGCGCGTCGCGCCGAAAGGATTGAAGGCAATGCCGGCAAGCACTCCGTTGTCGAAGAATTTGCCGTTGCCCTGGTTCATGAACAGGCCGTTGGGCGCGGTGTCGTCGCCGACGAAGAGGTCCATCCGGCCGTCGTTATCAATGTCCGCCGCGACCACGCCCCATGCTTTCCCGAGCGAGTCGGCAATGCCGGACTCGCGGCTCACATCGGTAAATGTGCCGTCTCCATTGTTGTGGAAGAGCCAGCTTGGCATGGGCTTAAAGACGTTTGGCTTACAGTAGAATCGCTCTCCGGGGCCGTGGCCGCCGCACCAGACATTTTTCTCTTTGCTGAACTTGGCGAAGTTGCAGACGAACAGGTCGAGGCGTCCGTCGTTGTCGTAGTCGAACCAGACCGCGCTGGTGCCCCATCCCGGACAAGCGACCCCGGCCTTGGCCGTGACATCGGTAAAGGTCCCGTCGCCATTGTTGTGGTAGAGAATGCTATTGGGATACTGCGTCAGGAAAAGGTCAGGCAGGCCATCGCCGTCGTAATCGCCCACAGCCACGCCCATTCCGTACGCATTGCCGGAAACTCCGGCCTTGAGCGTGACGTCGGTAAAGGTGCCGTCGCGATTGTTTTTGTAGAGCGCGTTGCGAAGAGGAGTAGAGGGTTTGTAGAAATCGCAGGGGCCGCTGTTCACCAGATAGATGTCCATCCAGCCGTCGTTGTCGTAATCGATAAAACCGCACCCCGCGCCGACGGTTTCCGGAAGATACATTTCAGGCGAAAGCCCTGCGGTGTGGGTCCAGGTGATTCCGGATTTCGACGCGGGGATGGCCTCAAAGATCGGAGAGGATGCGGAGGCTTCGACGGCTCGCGCGAGACGCGGGTCGAGCGTGGCGGCCAGCGCGGAGCAGCCCGCGGCGCGGAGAAACTGCCTGCGGGAAAGCGATGCTGTTTTCGTCCAATCTGTCATTACGGCGAGTAGATGTTTCCCGTCAGGGCTGGACGGAGTGCCCCTGGGCGTTGTCGGTGGTTTTATGGAGGGCGGCGGTTTGCTTCTGCAACTCCATTTCGCGCTGGGCGGCCTGCTTGTCGCCAGTGCGGGCATAAGCGATGGCCAACTGATAATGACCGGCGGGGTCGTCCGGCTGCAACGTCACATAATGCTTGAGCGGGGCCTTGGCCTCATCGAACTTTCCGGACGCGGTGAGCGACATGCCGAGGGCCAGAAACGCCTCGGAGAAACCATTGTCGAGCTTGGTGGCGGCGGTGAAGTAGCGGATGGCATCAGGAAAGTCTCCGCTTCGGCGGTCAAGTTCGCCAAGGACAAACTGCGCGGAGGCGTTCGAGGGATCGACTTCAATTTCCTTCTGAAACTCCGCCTTGGCGGCATCATTGGAACCGGATTGGCCGGCTTCGGCAAGTGCGATCTGGCCGAGGCGGTAGTGGATGCCCGCTAGCTTAGGGTGCTGCTTGAGAATGTCGCGATAGATTTCGGCGGCCTGCTCGTCCTTGCCCTGCGATTCGAGCGACTCGGCCTGAAGCCGCTTGGCCTGGTAGGAGTCCGGAGCGCGGGCCTGAAGGCGGCGCGCAGCGCGCATTCCAAGCTCGGAGAAAAAGTGGGTTTCGATGTAGAGGACTTCCGGGTTGTCCGGGTCTTCACGCGAGAGCGCGATCAGGGTGTCGGACGCGGCCTGCTCGTCGTCAAGCGCCATGGCGCAGCGTACCACGGCCATTTGAGCATGGTAGCGGAAGGTCTTTTCCTTAATGCTCGGGAGACCGCGCTTGAGCAGCGGCAGCGCCTCTTTGCAGTGTCCGGTGGTGACGAGGTCAATGCCGTGCTGGACGGAGGCCGCGGCGGTGTTCGCACCGCTATGCTGTTGCGCCGCAAGCCACGCGGGCGCGCAGGCCAGCGGAGCAACACAACCAAGGACCAGGAGCCATTTTGCGCCGGTAATGCAGTTCATCAGGAATCCATTTGCACCCGGCTATTTTTCCGGATGCTTTTCACTCGAGCGCAATATAACTTCAGTCGTCTTTCCGCTGAGCGGCACGACATACGCTCCCCGCTCCATCTTAAATGTCTCGGCTGGCCGATACGACCCCACCCCGGCGATTTTTGCCGGC
>DASTXK010000351.1:0-3392 GCA_035765555.1 Acidobacteriaceae bacterium | reverse complement strand
ATGCCGGCCATGATGGCGAAGGGGAAGTTCCACGGGGGGATGACCGCGCCCACCCCGAGCGGGATGTAGAGCAGCTCATTGCGCTCGCCGGGGTACTGGATGGGCGTGGTGGCGCGTGACAGCCGCAGCGCCTCGCGCGCGTAGAACTCAAGAAAGTCGATGGTCTCGCCGGTGTCCGCGTCGGCTTCGGCCCAATTCTTGCCGACCTCATAGACCATCCAGGCCGAGAACTCATGCTTGCGCTCGCGGATGAGTTGCGCCGCGTTCAGGAGCAGGGAAGCGCGCTCGTCGGCGCTGGTATGCTGCCAGGTTTCGAAGGCCTGCAGCGCCGCGCGGACGGCCTTGTCGGCGTGCTCGGCTCCGGCCTTTTGATGAATGCCGACGACCTGCTCGGGGCGGGCGGGATTGCGGGAGATGATTTTGCCTTCAGTCCGCACGCGCTCGCCGCCGATGATCAGCTCGTACTCGTGGCCGAGCATGTCTGCTACGCGGCGAAGCGCGTCACGCATGGCGTGGGCATTCTCATGCCTGCTGAAGTCGGTGAAAGGCTCGTTGCGGAACTCGCCCTGCGGCGCGCGCGGAAGGATGACGGTGGAGACCTCTGTGGTGGCCATAACCCTTCAGTTTAGTCCCGCGAGGCAGCAGGGTACAGCGATCAGCGGTCAGCGTTCAGGGTTCAGAACCGGTAGACCACCCCGCCGGCGATGACCGGGTAGATTCTGAGCCAGTTGGCGTCTTTCTGGAGCTTGTCGCGTTCGGCCTTGATGTTGGCCTGAACGGAGGGGTCGTTCGAGATTTCCCGGCAGAAGGTCAGGGCGGAGTCGGTGCAGACGCTCCCGGAAAAGTTGAGGGCTGTTTTGGGGTCGCTTCCGAAAACCGCTCCCGCTTCAAACGGGAACATCCAGTGGCCGCGCGACTCCTGGCGCACCCAGTTGCCCCAGCCCACGGTGAGCATGGGCGCGGTGTGGCTGAACCACGCGCCGCCCGAAGCGTGGACCGGGTCGGAGCTTCCGCTGTAGTAGGTGACGCTGTTCAGCGTGAAGGAATTGCCGGCGGGGATGAGGGCCGATCCGTAGATGCGGTTGCTGCTGCCGAACATGACGCCGGGGCTGAGGTGGAAGCTTCCGTGGAAGGGATACCAGTCGATCTGCGCCTCTTCGGACTGGAAGCGGACGTTGGCGTCAAAAGGAATGCCGCTGACGGAACGGCTGGTGGTGAAGCTGAAAAAGCTGCCGCCCACGCGCAGGTTCATTCGGGGCGTGAGGGAGGTGGCGATTCTTCCTCCGAAGCCCAGCGGGCTTGCGTAGGTGCCGATGCCGTAGCGCTGGAAAAATCCAGCGGGCGTTGAGCCCCGGGAGACGGCTGGCTGAATGCCCGCGCCACTGGCGGGAGGGGCGTTCGAGGCGCGCTCAGCAGGAGGCTGGCCAAGGACAGTCGCGGCGCAGCACGCCGCCAAAACCAGAACGAAGAATTGCAGGCGGTGGGTCGCCATGGTCACACCTCAAAGGCGGAACCGGCATTGAGCAGAAGGGAACTATGGTGGGGCGGAGCTACATGCCCGGTTCCACCTGCTTGGATGCTGGTTCCTTGTGTCGAGCGCGAAGCCGCGGTCGCTTTCCGGTTATCGGCAGGAACGGAGTGGGGATGAGGGGGAAATGGAGGTTATCCAGCGATGCGCTCGGTCTGTTGGGACATTTTCGCGGTGCGCTCGATCTTTTCCCAATTGAAGGGGCGTCCGTCGATGGCGCGCTTGATGGTCTTGAACAGCACGACGGAAAACACCTGCCGGTAGGCGAACCGCTGTAGCCAGATGTGGAAAAGCAGCCATCCGTCCCCCTTGTTGGCCGGGTGACGGCGTTCGAGCGAAAAGGCCAGTGCCGACGTTACGAAGTCGATGACAAGAAATGCGAGGAAGTAGACCAGCAGCTTCTCAAAGCTGGCCGCGCTGGTGGTTTCCGGATGGAAGTGCTTGTCGACGAAGTAGTGGATGACTCCGGCGGCGAACATGAGATCGATGAACGGTGAGACCAGCGGCAGCAGGATCTGAAAGACGACGATGTTGGGCAGGGCGAAGAAGCCCATGGCCTTGTTGGTGCGGAAGGCCTGCTTGTGTTTGAAGACGGCCTGAAGCGTTCCGAAAGACCAGCGGAAGCGCTGCCGCATGAGTCCGCGCGCGTTCACGGGGGCCTCGGTGAAGGCAAGCGCCCGGTCTTCGTAAATGACTTTGTAGCCCTGCTCCAGCAGGCTCATGGTGAGGTCGGCGTCCTCGGCCACAGTGTTGATGGGGTAGCTGCCGCCCTTGCGCACGGCGTCGGTGCGCCATGCGCCGATTGCTCCGGGAACGACCGTCACCACGTTGAGCAGGTCGAGCGCGCGCCGCTCGAAATTCTGGCTGGTGATGTATTCGAGGGCCTGCCACTGCGTCCACAGATTAACCTTGTTGCCGACCTTGGCGTTTCCTGCGACGGCCCCAACGCGCTCGTCGGCAAAGTGGCCGATGAGTTTGGATACGGCATCGGCAGCGATGACGGTATCGGCGTCGATGCCGACGTAAATTTCTTCGTGAATATGCCGCAGGCCGAAGTTCAACGCCTCGGCCTTGCCGGCATTCGGCTTGGTGAGAACGGTCAGCTTGCCGGCGGCTATTTCAGATGGATACGCCTCGCGGGCATTCTCAAAGGTGTTGTCGGTTGAGCCGTCGTCCACCACAATAACGCGGAGGTTTTGGTAGTCGGAGTTCAGCACCGAGCGGATGGTCCTGACGATGACGGACTCCTCGTTGTAGGCGGGAATGAGGACGGCGACGGCGGGCGCGTAATCGCCGGGAGGGACTTTTCTGCGGCGCAGCCGGTCAATGAGCGCCATCAATCCGATCAAGATCAGGCGCGCGCTCATCAGCACGTCGCCGAGGAAGAAGACGTCCACAACGAAGTGGGTGAAGAAGGAGAAGAAGAAGAATGCGACGGAGTCGACGCGGGCCTGCCAGCGCATTTTGGGCGAGATGGGGGGCATGACCTGGGCGCGGGTCTTGCCCATGAGGTCTGACACCAGCACCAGCTTGTAGCCTTTGGCCCGCAGCGTGGTAATGAGCAGCGGCAGCGCGGCCACGGTCGCCGAGCGGTTTCCGCCGCCGTCGTGCAGCAGGATGATGCTGCCTCGCTTCCACGAGGCGGTCTTCATGTCCTGCAATTGCTGGAGGACGCTGTCGACGATTTCCTGCGGGGACTTGCGCGGATGCTCGTCCCAGTCATTGGTGTCGATTTTGTCGCCGATGATGGTGTAGCCCATCTGCTGAATGCGATAGGCGGGCGCGGCCTGGTCGTTGGTGTCCGGCTCCTGATCGATAGAGTAAGGCGGACGGAAGAAGAGGGGCTGCACGCCGAGTTTGGCGG
>DASTXK010000350.1:0-8731 GCA_035765555.1 Acidobacteriaceae bacterium | reverse complement strand
CTCCGCCGCTGCACGCCTCTCACCCGCAGTCGCAGCGAATGCTTCCGAGACTTTGCAGCTTATTTCCGCGCAAAAAGATGAGGTGCTGTCGCAGCTAAAGAACCATCCCCCGACCGGACGCATGGTCATTCACATCACCGCCGACATCGATAGTTGGGCGAACACGCCGCTCGATATTGAGTTGCGCCGAGGCGATGTGTTGACCATTCCTAAACGGCCCGGTTTCGTCCTCGTAACAGGACAGGTCTACAACGCCACCGCACTTACTTTCTCACCTGGCAAATCCGCGGAATGGTATCTGAGCCGCGCCGGCGGGACCAACAGCAGCGCCAATCGAAAGGAGATCTTCATCATCCGCGCCAACGGCTCGGTGGTTGGCCGCCATTCGGGGACTTGGTTTGGCGGCGGGGTCCTTTCCACCAAACTTGACCCTGGCGACGTCATTGTCGTGCCTCAGAAAATTATCGGCTCTTCCATCGTGTGGAAAAGTTTGCTGACTGCCGGCCAGATCGCCGCGTCCATTGCTATCACCGCCGGAGTGGCGGCGGCGGCCTTATGATTACCGCGTCCCCCCCACTCCCGATCAGCCGGGTCGAGCGCGACCATTGGGCCTCGCGGGTTCTCTTGCTGTGGAACCATCGGCATCTGCTGGCGCGAGTCACGGCCATCTCGCTGGCCGCAAGCCTGGCCATTGCCTTCCTCATTCCAAAGCAATACAAGTCCACTGCAAGCATCATGCCGCCTGACGAGCAGGGCTCAAGGGCGATGATGCTGGCCGCGCTCGCTTCCCACGCGGGAAGCCTCGGCGCGCTAGGCGGGCTCGCCAGCAGCTTCATGGGTGGCCATTCCTCCACCGCGCTCTTCGAGGACCTGTTGCGCAGTGGGACCGTCAGCGACCATCTCATTACGCGCTTCAATCTTCAGCATGTCTATCACAAGCGCTACCGCATCGATGCGGCCAAGCGCCTCGCGCACCGCACAAAGATCACGGAAGATAAAAAGAGCGGCGTCATCGCCATCTCGGTTGAAGACACAAACCGGGTGCGGGCGCGCGACCTCGCCCAGGCTTATCTCGATGAATTGAACAAGCTCGTTACTCGCACCAATACCTCCGCGGCACACCGCGAGCGAGTTTTCATCGAGCAGCGCCTACGTAAAGTTCAAGCGGACCTAGAACAGGCGGAACTGGACCTGAGCCATTTCTCAAGCAAAAGCAACGCCATTGACATCAAAGAACAGACCCGCGCCATGGTCGATGCCGGCGCGCGGCTTCAGGCGCAGCTTCTGGTCGAGCAGGCCGGGTTGCAATCTCTGCGACAGATTTACGGCGATGGCAACTACCGGGTTCGCCAAGCCG
Organism: Acidobacteriaceae bacterium; assembly: GCA_035765555.1. GTDB lineage: Bacteria > Acidobacteriota > Terriglobia > Terriglobales > Acidobacteriaceae > Silvibacterium. The sequence goes on along the minus strand of DASTXK010000350.1, from coordinate 7,374 downwards.
AAGCGCGTATCGCAAGCCTGAAAAAGCAGCTTGCCGCAATGGCCGGTTCTTCCACTCCGTCCAGCGAAGCAATAAACGGCGCGGAGATTGATTCCGCTTCCGGCGATAAAGATGAACTCTATCCGCCTCTGCGCCAAATGCCCAGGCTTGCGGTCCCTTATGCCGATCTGTATCGCCACGTGCGCGTCGAAGAGGCAATGTTCGAGCTTCTCAACCAGCAATATGAAATGGCACGCATCGAGGAAGCCAAAGACATCCCCACCGTCAGCGTCATCGATGCTCCCGGCATCCCGGAAAAGAAGTCCTTCCCGCACCGCCTGCTGATCACGCTGATTCTGACATTTCTTTCATTCGCGACAGCGTCGGCGCTCATTCTCGTGCGCCATCATTGGTCAACAATCCATCCAGACGATCCCCGCAAAGCGCTTGCCACGGAGGTCCTCCCGGTGCTGCGCCGCCGCTCTCGTTCCATTCTCCGGTGGAGGCGAACGCCGCTTTTCCACAAATCTCGCGAGGAATCGAAGCCATGAAGATCGTCATCGCCGCCGCTTCCTTCGCCCCGAATATGTCCGGCTTGCAGCGCCATGCTCTAAACCTTGCGCGATGCCTCATGCTGCAACCGGAAGTGTCAGAAATGCACTTTGTCATCGCTCCCTGGCAGGAAAACTTCATGCGAACGGCGCTCGCGGGCGCCAGCGCCCGGCTCAAAGTCCATGTGGCAACGCTTGAGCGCGGAACATTGGGACGTAACGCCTGGTACTACTACGATCTCCCAAAACTCGCCGCCCGCCTGCGCGCCGATCTGGTCCACCTCACCTTCCCCGTTCCGATCAAAGCCCGCGCATTCGGCTGCCCCACGCTCGTGACGCTGCACGATCTATATCCCTACGAAATTCCCATGAATTTCGGATTTCCCAAATTCTTTTTCAACCGCATCATTCTGCGTCAGTGCCTCAAAAATGCCACCGCCATCGCCTGCGTTTCTGACACCACCAAGGCGCGGTTGCAGCAGTACACTCCGCCCGCCATATGGCAAAAAGCCGTTCGCGTCCACAACATTGTGGACGCGGAGCTTCGCTGTGCTGCCCTCGCGCCTAATCCCGGATGGCAGGACAAACCCTTTCTGCTCTCCGTCGCGCAACACCGCTACAACAAGAATTTGCCGATCCTTATCAGGGCCTACGACCGCCTGTTACGCACCGCTAGCATCAGCGCGGAAACACGGCTCATCATCGTCGGCATTCCCGGCCCCGAGACGCCGCTCCTTCACCGTCTCGTCTCCCGCTCCGGACTCAGTGGGAAAGTCCGCTTTCTTGAAGGAATTTCTGGGCCGGAGTTGCAGTGGTGCTATCTCAATTGCGATGCGCTGGTGGCTCCCTCTCTTACAGAAGGATTCGGCCTTCCTGTTGCCGAGGCGCTGCTCGCCGGCTGCCGCGTCGTCTGCTCGGACATCCCTGCACATCGTGAAGTAGGCGATGGAAACTGTCGCTTTGTGCCTTTGAACGGCCTCGCGGAGGAATCGCTTTCCGCAGCCATCGCAACCACGCTCAAGCAGCCCAGGCCTCACCCGATCTCGCTTCCGCAGTTTTCCGCGCCGGTGCTCGCGCGTCAGTACGTCGCCCTTTATCGCCGCCTCATCGCCTCCGCCGCTCACGCTCACAAACTTCGGCTGCGGAAACAAGTCACCGTCGCGGTATCCGGAAGGCAACTATGAGCAAAGCTGATCTCCGTCATCGCAGAGGAACCAAACATGGCCGCATCTGAGCCTATCGCACCCCACCTCTACGTCGAAACCCTCTCTGTCCCTCGGACCGATCCCCAGTCTTACGCTTTCTGCAAGCGCGCGATTGATCTTGCGGTTTCCTCGCTACTCCTGGTTTTGTTCGCTCCGCTGTTTGCTCTTATTGCGCTCCTGGTCCGCCTGGATTCGCCCGGCCCCGCGCTCTTCATGCAAAAGCGCGTTGGCCGCAACGGCGAGCTTTTCAGCATTTACAAGTTCCGCTCCATGTACGCCGGGTCAGCCAGGTATGCGCTCTCCCCCACCACCTCCCTTGACCCGCGAATCACCCGGACCGGACGCTTGCTGCGCCGCACCAGCCTCGATGAGCTGCCGCAATTGCTGAATGTCTTGCTCGGCAGCATGTCTCTCGTCGGCCCCAGGCCGGAAATGCCCTTCGTCGTACAACGCTACAGCGATCTGGAGCGGCGGCGCCTCAGCGTCACTCCGGGCATTACCGGGCTTTGGCAGCTCAGTCCTTGCCGGGCCTTTCCTATCCACCAGAACGTCCACTACGACCTCTACTACATCCGGAACCGTACCCTTTGGATGGACATCTCCATCCTGCTGCAAACGCTGTTTTTTACCATGCGCCGGGGCATATGACCAAATCGCATCCACGAGCCAACGTACTCGGAGTGGCCGTCTCTGCCATTGACCTGGAGTCCGCCGTCGATCTGGCATCTCTCTGGATCGACGCAGGAGACCCCGGCTACATCTGTCTCACCGGCGTTCATGGAATCATGGAAGCGAAGGCTGATCCCGTTTTCCGCGCGATCCTGAACCAGGCCACCATCAATGCTCCCGATGGAATGCCGATGACCTGGGTCGGGCGCCTGCAAGGGTTCCGCCAAATGGACCGCGTTTTTGGGCCGGACTTTATGGCCGCCATGTGCCGCCACTCCGTTCAGCGCGGATATCGCCACTTCCTCTACGGCGGCCAATCCGGAGTCGCCGAGCTCCTGCGCGAAAATCTCCAGAAGAAATTTCCCGGAATCCAGATATGCGGCACATACACGCCGCCATTCAGCAGCCTTACTCCAGAGCAAGAACGCGAAATCATTGATCGCATTCGCGAGTCAAAGCCGCACATCGTATGGGTTGGGCTCGGCACACCGAAGCAGGAGCGGTTCATGGCGCAGTATCTTGACCAGCTTCACGCGCCGCTGCTCGTCGGCGTAGGCGCGGCCTTTGACTACCACACGGGTCGCATTCGCGACTGCTCCGCGTGGATCAAGCGCGCCGGACTCCAGTGGGTGCATCGCGCCACGCAAGACCCCGCGCGCCTCTGGAAGCGCTATCTTCGCAATAACCCCACCTTTCTCTGGAACATAGCAATGCAATTCTCGGGGTTGCGCCGCTATCCGCCCCTTGGCGCTCCCCGCAGGTCTCAATCGAATAATTAAGGCCTCCCATTCCCTCTGTGCTAATGCATCTCATGACAGGTGAGGTAGATACCGACCCTGTGGTTCTGCAGGCGAGACAAAGAGAGCCGGAGCGCGCCGTGCTGCTGGCGTTCGCGCTGGTGCTCGTGCTGCTGTTTGTCTGGTTCGAGTGGAAGCTGATCTTCCTGGCCTTCGCCGGGCTGCTGTGTGCGCTCCTGCTTCACTCCATCACGATGTGGATCGAGCGCCATACGCGGTTCGGTCCTGGTTTTTCTTATTTCGTGACCCTACTGTTGCTCACCGTAGCCATTGTGGGTGCGGCCGCGCTGATTATCCCACAGGCCGTCACGCAGCTTCACCAGATCATCGTCGCTCTGCCTGAATCACTGGAACGCATGAAGGATTTCCTTCAGCAGAGAAGTTGGGGCCGCACGCTTCTACAGATGGTTGATCGTGCTTCGCAGGGCTTAAGCCTCAGCTCCAACGCCAAAGCGATTTCCGGCGCGGTCACGGAGACTGTAGTGAACCTGATCGTGGTGGCGGTAATTGGGTTCTTTGGCGCGCTGAACCCTCGCGGTTACAAAAACGGCGTGCTGGCGCTTTTTCCAGAACAATACCGCGATCGTGCCCGCGAGATAGCCATGGAACTCATGGACCGTCTTCGCTGGTGGATCCTGGGGCAGATGGTCCCCATGGCCATTCTGGGCGTGGCAAGCATGATCGCGCTCTGGATGCTGGGCGTGCAGCTGGCCTTCATTCTCGGCCTGTTTACCGGGATAATGGTCTTCGTTCCCTATGCCGGGACCATCCTCGCCGGAATTCCCTCCGTACTCATGGCGCTGCAGAAGGGCCCTTGGACCGCCCTCTGGGTCGTGATTCTCTTCTCAATTTTCCATCTGATCGAGGGCTATATTCTCACGCCCCTGGTGCAGAAGAAGGCGGTGCGCCTGCCTCCGGTGCTGACCGTTTTGGCACAGTTTTTCATGTGGAGCTTTGCCGGAATTCTGGGGGTCGCCGTTGCCGCGCCGCTTACTGCGGCTTGCATGGTGCTCACAAACGAGCTGTATCTGAAGCCGCGAGACCGGAAGTCGCGAACTATCGAGCAAGTCCACCCCCATATTAAAACGGGATGACAGACAATGCTGAGTCAGGGACGCTACTCACCTCGGCGCGAATGGCGAAACCACCGCCAGAGCGAATACGCGCTGCCGACAATGCAAAGAAAGATGAAGGCGGCCATTCCCCATTCGAAGGGCTTTGACTTGGCAATGGCCATGACCTGCTGGCCAAACTTGAGCGCCAGCCATGACAGCAGTGCGAACCGGCAGGCGCGGGTCAAAAAATTTATGGCGAGCAGTTTCCAGAGCGAGTAGTCGAGCGCGGCTGCGGCGGCAATCACCATTGTGAACGGGAACGGCGGCGGGGCAAGCCCTCCGAGCGCAATGGCTGGACCAGCGTGCGAGCCGATCCGGTTTTTCAGCTTTTCGTAACGCTTCTGCCCGGCAAGCCTGGAGATGCCTTCTTCTCCAATCTTGCGTGATACCAGCGCAAGAAGCAGCGCGCCAATTGTGGACCCGCAGGCGGCGGAAAGGACATAAAGCGGAATGCCGTGGTGATTGTGGGCAACCAGGCCGACAACTAAGATATCGTTCCCAAACGGAAGCACCAGAAAGGACGAATCGAGAACGCCCATGAGCAGTGGGCCGAAGTAGCCGATGCTGAAGATAAAGTGCAGGAGCGGAAGAAAGAATTTCACAGGCAGGCACTCTCTCGCGGATCAGAAGCAAGAAACAGCAACTACTCACCGTGAGATTCAGAAACCGGCTTCGGCGGCCAGCGGAAGTGATGAATAGAGTGGACTACTATCTGAAATTCAAGGATTTGCGGTCCCCAAAACAGAAAATCCCGGCCCTCTGAGGACCGGGATTCATCCATCCGAATCTGAGCTTGTTATGCGACTACGTCAACACCCATCGAGCGTGCCGTGCCCTTAATGCTCTTAACGGCGGTCTCAATCGAGGCGGCATTCAGGTCGGGCATCTTCTGCTTCGCGATCTCCAGTACCTGCGCTTCTGTCACGGTACCGACCTTTGCCTTGTTCGGAGTGCCGGAACCTTTGGCAAGGTTAGCGGCCTTCTTCAGCAGAACTGCCGCGGGCGGCGTCTTGGTAATGAATGTGAAGCTGCGGTCCGTATAGACCGTGATGACAACCGGAATGATCAGCCCGGCCATCTCCTTGTTCTGCGTGCGCGCATTGAACTGCTTGCAGAACTCCATGATGTTGACCTGCGCCTGACCGAGCGCCGGACCAACCGGAGGCGCCGGCGTGGCCTTGCCCGCCTCAATCTGGAGCTTGACTTGTGTCTGTACTTTCTTTGTCGGTGGCATTTTTTGAATCTCTCCCAGCTACCAGCCTTTAGCTATTAGCTTCTAGCTGAATTTTCTATTTGAACCTTTGCAATCGCGCAACGCGCACACTTTCTCGAGCTAAAAGCTAAGTGCTAGTAGCTAATGACTGCCTTTTACTCGACCTTCTCGACCTTGCCGAACTCCAATTCAACAGGGGTGGAACGCCCGAAAATCGTAACCATCACCTTGACGGTTTCGCGGTCTTCGTTGACCTCGTCCACGAGGCCGTTGAAATTGGCGAACGGTCCTTCCGTGATGCGAACCGACTCGTTCTTCTCAAACTTGATTTTGAGCCGCGGCTTCTCTTTGGACACTTCACTGCGGAAGAGGATCGAACTGACCTCGGCCTCGCTCAGCGCGACCGGCTTGTCGCCCGTCCCCAGGAAGCCCGTGACCCGCGGCGTGTTCTTGATCACGTGCCACAGGTCATTGTCGAGATCCATCTCGACCAGCACATAGCCGGGCAAAAAGACGCGCTCTACAGTGCGCTTCTTGCCATTGACGATCTCCGTGACGGGCTCGGTCGGAATCATGACCCGCCCAATGCGGTTCTGCAAGCCAAACGCCTGCACGCGGCTCTCGATGGACTCGCGCACCTTGCGCTCGAACCCCGAGTAGGCGTGGATGATGTACCACTTGAACTGCTCGTTGGCCGCAGGGCTGAGCTGCTCGGATGGCGTCTCCGGTGCCTCCGCGGCGCCAGCGGCGTTTTCGTTTTGAATTTCTTCTGTCATCTGGTCCTTCCTGGCGCCACTTATAGAGTGCCCAGCCAGTGGAGCAATACGCGCAGAGCGCGGTCCAGCACCGAATCCACTACGTAAAAGAACGCGGCAAAAGCGAAGACCGTCACCAGGACCACGATGGTAGTGCTCTGCACCTCGGCCCACGCGGGCGTGACCACCTTCCGCATTTCAGAGCGCACGTCTTTCAGAAACTGCGTCGTGCGCGAGATCAGGCTCGATACCTGGTTATTGCCCGGTTTCGCCGAGGAGCGCTCCACGGAACGTTCCGTGGAACGTTCATGGTCCGGCGCTGTAATTGCCTTTGCCATAAAATCCTTCTTCTGCCGGAGCGGCCCTTTGCCGCTCCGTCCCCCGGACTCAACCTGGGAAGAATTCTTCATAATCAAACTGGCAGGGGCGGAGGGATTCGAACCCCCAAGTTCGGTTTTGGAGACCGACAGTTTAACCGTTGAGCTTACGCCCCTAAATGCAGTTCACAGTCACCAGCTATCAGTTCTCAGTAAACATCCACTGACAACCGGGAACTGAAGACCGTCAACTACTTCGTTTCCTTGTGTGCGGTGTGCTTCCGGCAGCGCTTGCAAAACTTCGAGAACTCCAGGCGGCCAGTGGTCGTCTTCTTGTTCTTCGTCGTTGAATAATTACGCTCCTTGCACTCCGGGCACTGCAATGTCACAATTTCCCGCATATCCTTTATCCTAAATGATTCTCCGGACTCCTGCCCGGTCGTTTTCTTTTCGCGCCCGTCGGGGCGCTAACCGTGGGTGCCCCGCGTCTCGCTTCTGAGACGTGGGACCAGCCCTACTGCAGAATCTCGGTAATCGTCCCCGCGCCGACCGTCCTGCCGCCTTCGCGAATCGCGAACCGCAGGCCCTTTTCCATCGCCACCGGAGTATGCAGCTCCACTTCCAGCGCGATGTTGTCGCCCGGCATCACCATCTCGGTGCCCGCCGGCAGCTTCGCCGAGCCCGTCACGTCCGTCGTCCGGAAGTAAAACTGAGGCCGATACCCGTTGAAGAACGGCGTGTGACGACCGCCCTCTTCCTTGCTCAGAACGTAA
>DASTXK010000349.1:0-8899 GCA_035765555.1 Acidobacteriaceae bacterium | reverse complement strand
CTGATTCGTGAAGGGAAAATTCCGATGCGACGGAAACTGCCGATCCTCGCCGTAATTGTTTTCGCATTGGCAGCGCTGGCGCAAAGCGACCTCTCCCCCATTCCCGCCAAGCGCGCCGCCGACACATACGCTATTTATTCCATGCTGATGCCGGGGCAGCCGTTCAGCAGCATGGCTCCCTCGCAGACCACGCGCTGGGCCATTGCCGAGAGCACAGTCAACATCAGCGACATGAACCCGGCCATTCCTCCCGACGGGCAGCTTACGCCGCCACCGGATAATCCAGACGGCTTCAAGGAAGCGCTTGAGGATTACGAGTCGCGCAAATATGAGCGCTTCCGGCTGGAGGCGAAACGCTTCCAACTGAGCCACTCCCTCTCGATGCTTGATGACGAGCAGGTGAGCGAACTCCGCCAGGCGCGCTCGTCCACCACCGCCAGCTCCGAGTTGAAGTCGCAATACGCCGGCTATCCCGGCGTGACGTTTTTCAGCGCCGTCTACTACAATCACTCGCGGACCGCCGCTCTCGTGTTCATGAACAACTGGTGCGCGAACTTGTGCGCCGCCGGGCAATGGGTCTATCTGGAGAAAAAAGGCGGCCAATGGGTGCGCCGTTCGGGCATTTCGCACGGAGGGGCATAAGGGCAGCTTTTAGCTCTTAGCCATTAGGTTCCAGCTTCGAAGTTCGTTGCGGTCAGGAGCAGGGGATCGGAGAACGGTTTTACACTAGACATATGAGCACCGCTACCCTCGAAGCCGCCTCCCTTACGCACGAACAGAAACTTGACCGTCTTGCCGAAGTCGCCATTCGCGTTGGCTTGGGCCTGAAGCGCGGGCAGGAACTGGTGATGACCGCCACGCTGGACACGCTGCCGCTGGTGCGCCGCATCACCGAGTACGCCTATCGCAACGGCGCGACGCTGGTCACAACGCTGCTGACGGACGAGGAATCGACGCTGCTGCGCTACCAGTATGGCGACAACGAGAGCTTTGACTACGCCGCCTCCTGGCTCTACGACGGCATGGCCGCCGCCTACAAGAGCGGGGCAGCGCGGCTGGCCGTTGCCGGAGGCAATCCCGGCCTGCTCTCACAGCAGGACCCGGAAAAAGTGGGCCGCGCCAACGGAGCCGTCTCCAAGGCCTACCGTCCCGCGTTGGAACTCATCACCCGGCATGACATCAACTGGACTATCGTTGCGGCGGCCACTCCGGCATGGGCCGCGACCGTGTTTCCCAACCTGCCCGCCGATCAGGCGCTCGCCAAACTCTGGGACGCGATTTTTGCCGCTTCGCGCTGCGACCTCGCCGATCCCGTCAAGGCATGGCGCGAGCACGACGCCGGACTGCATCGCCGCGCCGACTTGATGAATCAGAAGCGCTATTCCGCGCTGCACTTCCACGCCGTCGGAACCGACCTTCGCGTGGGCCTCGCCGACGACCACCTGTGGCTGGGTGGCGGCATGCACGCGCAAAATGGCCAGTACTGCATTCCCAACATGCCGACCGAAGAGGTCTTCACCACGCCGCATAAGGACCGCACCGAGGGGCACGTCACCAGCACCAAGCCGCTGTCGTATCAGGGAACCATGATCGAGGGTATTCGCGTGCGCTTTGAGGGTGGCCGTGTGGTCGAGGCCAAGGCGACCAAAGGCGAAGAAGTCCTGAACCGCATGATCTCCACCGACGACGGCGCGCGCAAGCTCGGTGAAGTGGCGCTGGTTCCGCACTCGTCGCCCATCGCAAGCAGCGGACTGCTCTTCAACAACACGCTTTTTGACGAAAACGCGGCATCGCACATCGCACTGGGCCAGGCCTACAGCAGTTGCTTGAAGAATGGCGACAAGCTCACGCCCGAGCAGTTAGCGAAGCTCGGCGCCAACGGCAGCTTGATCCACGTGGACTGGATGATCGGTTCCGGCCAGATGAACGTGGACGGCATCACCGCCGACGGAAAAATCGACCCGCTGATGCGCCAGGGGGAGTGGGTTTAGACCGGCATTGCGTCTGATTTCGGAACACAGCTTCAGGCAGCGCAATATGCCCCGAAACTTGGGCAATTGCCTGACCGGTGGCCTTATGCTGCTGCTCGCACCAGATCAAATCGGATCCGGGTAATCAGTTGCCAACCCAATTGTTTCGTAACGTTTGGCAGCACGCTCGGGCCGTCCGCGAGCGGCCTCGTAACCAACCTGATTCACCCTACCGCTATAAATTCATTGACAGTAACTCCACCGAATGATACTTATGGGACTCGTTTTCCAAAACCATAGTAATCATTCGGGCCCGAGTCGTAGCGTTAGGTCAGACGCAAGCTGTCCAGCCCTCCCCGCCCTCCCCCGGGCAACCGCTTACGCACGGCCGCCGCTTACGAACGAGCAGCGGAGGCAAGACAATATGGGCGGATATCCGCGTTTTATGGCGGTTGCCGGCAAATTCCTGAAGGTTGGGGCGATGCTGGGGGCGGCCATGCTTTTGGTTCTCATCGTAGGGGCAGGGCAGTCCGTTCAGGGACAGACCTTTTCCGTGCTCCACAACTTCAATTTAGATAACGGCGACGGAGGGTTCTCCGTTGCGGGCCTTGTCCGCGACCAGGCGGGCAATCTTTATGGCACCACCAAAAACGGCGGCCTTTTCTCTCAGGGTGCCGTATTCAAAATTGATACTACCGGAACCGAAACGCTCCTTCACAGCTTTTCCGGACCCGACGGGGCGAACCCCTACGGTGGACTGGTTGTGGACTCGGCGGGCGATCTTTTCGGCACCACCGCCTTCGGCGGCGCCAACAGCCTCGGAACTGTATTCGAGATTGACTCCTCCGGCAACGAGACGGTGCTCTACAGCTTTGATAACGCGCATGGCGCATCTCCTTTCGCGGGGCTGGTTCGCGATGCGGCGGGCAATTTGTATGGCACCACGATCGGCGGGGGCGCAGTGGGCTTCGGCACCGTTTTCAAGCTTGACACCTCCGGAAATGAGACGGTGCTCTACAGCTTCGCCGGGCCCGATGGGTCGACGCCGTTTGCCGGCGTAATCCTCGACTCGGCCGGCGATCTCTACGGCACAACCTACGGCGGCGGCGCGTCCAATCTCGGAGCGGTCTTCAAGCTCGATCCCTCCGGCGCCGAGACGGTGCTTCACAGCTTCAGTTCCACTGAGGGAACAAACCCGTATGGAGGGTTGGCCCTGGACTCGGCGGGAGACCTCTACGGCACAACCTACAGCGGCGGCGATTCCGGCTATGGGACGGTCTTCAAGATTGATCCTTCGGGGGCCGAGACCGTGCTCGCCAGCCTGAATTACACGGACGGGGCGAATCCTTACGGAGGTGTCGTTCTGGATCAGGCGGGCAATCTCTACGGCACCGCTTTTGGCGGAGGCGCGTCGGGACTTGGAACTCTGTTCAAAATTGATTCCACCGGGCAGTTGGCCGTGGTCCACAATTTTGCCTCTGCGGACGGCGGCAATCCCCGGGCGGGCGTGATTCTGGACTCTTCCGGCAACCTGTGCGGCACGACTTCGGGCGCTGGCCAATTTCTATACGGAACGGTGTTCGAGGTCCTCGAGACAGTTCCTTTTTCAGGTTTTGCCGCGAAGCTGGAACTCACTTCGGGATTCGAACTGAAGGCCGACTTTGTCCTGGGCGCTGGAGGAACACCCATTAACCTGACCACCCAGGGGATGACTCTTACGCTAGGGACCTACTCGGTGACGATCCCAGCCGGATCCTTCCAGCAAGCGTCGCAGGGCTGGTTTGAATACGATGGAACCATCAACGGAGGAAGCCTGCGAGTGCGCGTCACGCAGACAGGCGCAAACTCTTACGAAATGATGGTCCACGCGCAAAACGTGGATTTGGGCTTGCCGACCAATCCGGTGACGTTGAAGCTGGAAATTGGCAACAACAGCGGCACAACCCAGATCGACGCTCACTAGTGTCTCTCCGAAGTCGTGCCTTAACGCAAAAGCCCCACAGAAAAATCTCTGTGGGGCTTTTCTCATTCAACATCGCCTGGGGATTCTTCACGCCTCCACCGTCCGCTCCGCAACCTCGAACTTCAACTGGTTGTTGAGCGGATCGGCTTCCACCTTGACGTGATCTCCATGCAGGACCTCGCCGTCGAGGATCTTGATCGCCAGCGGGTCCTGAATGAGCCGTTGAATCGCGCGCTTCAGCGGACGCGCTCCGTAGGCGCGGTCGTAGCCGGTCATCAGCATTTGATGGCGCGCCTCATTGGTCAACTCGATGCTGATGTCGCGGTCGCCCAGCAGCCGCTCCAAGTCCTTGAGGCGCAGGTCGACGATGCGCGACAACTGCTCCTCGCCCAGCGGGCGGAAGATCACAATATCGTCCACGCGGTTCAGGAACTCGGGCCGGAAGCTCTGGCGCAGCACGTCCATCACCTGCTCGCGCGCACGATCAAAGGCGGCTTCGCTGGTGAGTGACTCGCCTTGAAGCGCCTGCGAACCGAGGTTCGAGGTCATGATGAGCACGGTATTCTTAAAATCCACCGTGCGCCCCTTGGAGTCAGTCAGCCGCCCATCGTCGAGCACCTGCAGCAGCACGTTGAAAACATCCGGATGCGCCTTTTCGATTTCATCGAACAGCACAACGGAGTAGGGCCGCCGACGCACGGCTTCGGTCAACTGCCCGCCCTCGTCATAGCCTACATATCCCGGAGGCGCGCCGATCAACCGCGCCACCGCGTGCTTCTCCATGTACTCGGACAAGTCGATGCGGACCATCGCCTGCTCGTCGTCGAACAGGAATTCGGCGAGCGCGCGCGCGGTTTCGGTTTTGCCCACGCCCGTCGGCCCGAGGAAAATAAATGAACCGATAGGGCGCTTCGGGTCGCTGAGTCCCGCACGTGAACGGCGAATCGCATTGGCGACGGTCTTCAGCGCATCATCCTGGCCAATGACCCGCTCCCTCAGGCGGTTCTCCATCTCGACCAGCTTCTTCACTTCGCCTTCAAGCATTTTGGAGACAGGAATGCCGGTCCACTTGCTGACGATTCGGGCAATGTCCTCTTCGTCCACTTCCTCCTTCAACATACGCGGGCCGGAGGCGTCGTCCTGCGTCGCAGTCAACTTCTTCAGTTCATCTTCCAGGCGCGGCAGCTCGCCATACTGGATCTGCGCGGCGCGCTCCAGATTGCCGCGCCGGGTCTGCTCTTCGGCCTCGAAGCGCAGCGCCTCAATCTGCTTTTTCACTTCGCTCAGGCGCGTGATGGCCTCACGCTCCTTCTGCCAGCGAGCGCGCAGCCCGGTCGCCTGCTCACGCAACGCGGCAAGCTCGCGCTCCACTTCTTGTAGGCGGTCTTTGGAATTCTTGTCCGTCTCGCGTTTCAGCGCAGCCTTTTCGATTTCGAGCGAAGTCGCTTCGCGGTCGATCTGGTCAATCTCCGTCGGCACGGAGCCAATCTGGATGGCCAGCGAAGCCGCCGCTTCGTCGACAAGATCGATCGCCTTGTCCGGCAGAAAACGGTCGGAGATATAGCGGTGCGAAAGCGTGGCGGCGGCGACAATCGCCGAGTCCTTAATGCGGACCTTGTGGTGCGACTCGTAGCGTTCCTTCAGGCCGCGCAGAATCGCGATGGTGTCCTCGACGTTCGGCTCGCCCACAAAGACGATTTGGAAGCGCCGCTCCAGCGCCGCATCTTTTTCGATGTACTTGCGATACTCGTTGAGCGTGGTTGCGCCAATCGCCCGCAACTCGCCGCGAGCCAGCGCCGGCTTCAGCATGTTGGAGGCGTCAATCGCGCCCTCGGCCGCACCCGCGCCCACCAGCGTGTGCAACTCGTCGATGAACAGAACGATCTGCCCGTTGGAATCTTCAATTTCCTTGAGGATGGCCTTCAGCCGGTCCTCAAACTCGCCGCGATATTTTGCCCCGGCCAGCATCGACCCCAAGTCGAGCGCGATGACGCGCTTGTCGCGCAGGATCTCCGGCACGTCTCCATGAACGATGCGGCGCGCAAGGCCCTCGACGATGGCCGTCTTGCCAACGCCGGGTTCGCCAATCAGCACGGGGTTATTTTTCGTCCGGCGCGAAAGCACCTGAATCACGCGGCGAATCTCCTCGTCGCGCCCAATCACCGGATCGAGCTTGCCGCGCCGCGCCAACTCCGTCAGGTCCTTGGCGTATTTCTCCAGCGCCTGGTATTTCGCTTCGGGATTCTGGTCGGTCACGCGCTGCGTCCCGCGCACCGTGGTCAGGCTTTTGAGAATGGCGTCGTGGGTCGCGCCGAAGCTAGCCAGCAGAAGCTGCGCGCCGTCATTTTTGGCCTCGGCCAGCGCCAGCAGCAGGTGCTCGGTCGAGACGTACTCGTCCTTGAAATTTTCCGCCTCTTTAAACGCCTGCTCGAAGACACGGTTCAGCGCAGCGGAAGCGCCTGGCTGCGCGCCGCCCCCGCTGACTTTGGGCAGCTTGGCAAGAGCGTCCTGCACCTTGGATCGCAACTGCGAGGCCGGCACGCCCAGCTTCTCCAGCACCGGCACAATGATGCCTTCGCTGTCCTCGATAAGGGCGGCGAGCAGATGCAGCGGCAGAATCTCCGGATTGCCGTGCTCAGACGCAAGCTGGCTGGCAGCCTGGACGGCCTCCTGCGATTTGACCGTGAATTTGTCCCAACGAATCGGCATGAGAGTTCCTTTCAGAGGTGAAGCAGTCAGCGATAAAACGGTCAGCTAAGAATCTGTCGGCGCCGAACCCTCTGACCCTTCTTAGCTGACCGGATTTTAGCCGCCCGGCTTTGGCTGTCTTACGCCGCCTTGCTCTTGCCGGCTTCCATCTGTTTTGGCGCGTGGCCTTTGCCGACTTCCACCTTAATCTGTTTCGGCTTGGCCTCGGGGCGTTTTTCAAGCTGGATGCGGAGAACTCCGGCATCATAATCGGCTTTCACGCTGTCCGGATTCACCGTGCCCGGAACAGTAAAGGAGCGGAAAAAGCTGCCGTAGCGGCGCTCGATGCGGTGGAAGTTCTCTTCCTTCTCTTCGTTCTCAAACTTCCGCTCGCCGCGCACCGTAAGATTGTTGTTCTCAAGCCGGATATCAAGATCTTCCTGCTTCATCCCCGGCACTTCCAGCTTGAGCACGATGCTGTGGTCGTCTTCGTAGATATCGACTGGCGGCACGAAGGAGGCGGTGGAAACGGGCTCTCCCTCCCGGTTGTAGTCCTGGAAAATTGAGTTGAGGCGATTTTGCAGCGTGAGCACGTCACGGAAGGGGTCCCAACGAGTGATAGCCATGATTGATTTCTCCTGAGATTCGAAATTGGGCCGGGCTTGAGGATTCCGGCCTTCAAACTATCTGATAAGGATCATAGCACAATAGGTTCAGAAAATATGAGTTATTTACTATCACATTATGCTGTCCGCTGAAATTTGCGAGGACGAAATAGCAAGCCTTTCATAATCAAATAGTTGAAAGACGTTATCTCTGGGGAGGCCCTTTCTGATTTCGATGCGGAAGAAGCGGGAAAGGTGGACATTGCACGCATTCGCGGGCAAATGAGCAGGCCGGGCTTTCAGCGGAATTTTTGATGAGACAAAAAATAATTTCTCAGGAATCAATCTTCTGCACTTGACCCCGCCCGAATGCATCCCGACAATAGAGAAGACTTACTCCACTGCAACAGAGGGTTTATGGCTGCTTTTCTGCTCATTGTCGCGGCTGTTCTGAGCCGAGTTCTCCCCCATCCCGCCTGGCTCAACTTTACGGCTGTGGGCGGGGCGCTGCTCTATTTCGGGGCACGGCGTCCGCTGCGCCAGATCTGGATTCCCGTGGCGGCCCTGGCGGCGACTGACTTCTACCTCACGGCGTTCTTTTACAGCTATCCGTTTCACTTCTCGGACTATCTGCTGACCTGGGCGTGGTATGCGGCGGTGGTGGCGCTGGGCTTCGTGCTGCTGTCGAAGAAGACCACGGTTTCGCGGGTCGCCGCCGGAGTGGTGGTCGCGCCGACGTCGTTTTTCCTCATCACGAACTTCGCCGCGTGGGTCGGGCAGCCGCAGATTTACCCGCCAAACTTCGGCGGCCTTATGCTGTCCTATACCGCCGGACTCCCGTTCTACCGCAATGACGTGCTGTCCACAGCCATCGTGGCGGCAATGGCTTTTGGACTGCCGGTACTCGCCCGGCAGATGGCGCAGCGGCACCAGATGGCCAGCGCCTAAGGGCTAAGTTCCTCCCCTACCCATAAGCAAAAAAGGCGGCCTTCGGGCCGCCTTTCTTGATGGAATCGGATGCTACGTTGCTTTGGCAATCGTGCGAAACGCGCTTCCGGCGGCTTCGACGGTTTGGCGAATGTCCGCTGGCGTGTGCGCCGCGCTCAGGAACGCGGCCTCGAACTGCGAGCAGGGCAGCCAGGCGCCGGACTCCAGCATGGCGCGATGGAAGCGCGCGAAGGCCGCGGTGTCGGACTTTGCGGCGGAGGCGTAGTCCGTGACCGCGCCGGATGTGAAGAACCAGGTGAACATTCCGCCGACCCGGTTTGATGTGATCGAAACACCTGCGCGGGCCGCCTCAGCCGCCACTCCGCTGACCAGCGACTCGCTCAGCGACTCCAGCAGCGGATAGATCTCGGAGCGGTGCTCGGTCAGATATTGGAGTGTCGCCGCCCCAGCCGCCATGGCCAGCGGATTTCCGCTCAGGGTCCCGGCCTGGTAGACCGGCCCTAGCGGAGCGAGCAGGTCAATGATGTCGGCGCGTCCGCCAAAGGCCGCGCACGGCAGGCCTCCGCCCAGAATCTTGCCCAGAGTGGTCAGGTCGGGCGCAATACCATATAGCTCCTGCGCGCCCCCAAGCGCCACGCGGAAGCCGGTCATCACCTCGTCAAAGATGAGCAGCGCGCCCTCGCGATTGGTGATTTCGCGCAGGGCCTCGAGGTATTCGGCAGACG
>DASTXK010000348.1:0-7150 GCA_035765555.1 Acidobacteriaceae bacterium | reverse complement strand
GCGCGACCGAACTCAACTGCAATTGAAAATCAATGTCGAGGCTTTGCCCCACCTCCAACGTCAGGTTTCGCCGGAGCGTCACCATGCCGGATGACGTTACCGCAACCATATATTCGCCGGCCGCAAGCGCCGGCGCATTGTAGAAGCCGTCAGGGTTGGTTGTCAGACGTCTCGCGGCGCCGGTGGCCTCTGCCGTCACGACTACTGAAGCATTGGCTACCGGTTGTTGATGCGGGTCACGCACGACCCCATGCAAACTGGCGAAGTTCGATTGACCCAGCGCGCCGAAACAAAAGAAAAGCGCGGCACAAGCGGATATCGCACGCAAAATATTTCGCATCTTGAAACCTGGCTCCCTGAAAGTGACACAATGTTCAGCCTTCTTACGCTAAAGATTTTGTTTGTAGATTGTCGTGGATCGAAAGGCGGAGCAGCGGGCCATACTTTGGATGGAGGCTAGAAGGGGAGCAGGCGCTCTCCGGATCAGACCCTGAGCGACCCGCGAAACCCTCGGGCGGCATAGTAGGATTCCGCGCCGTTGTGATACAGGAACACAGTGTCGTAGCGGCGATCACAAAAGACCGCGCCGCCCAGCTTTCTGATGGCGGGAGGCGTTCTGACCCAGCTCGAAGTCTTCGTATCGAACTCCCCAAGCTGTTGCAGCTCGCGATACTGCTCTTCCGTCAAAAGCTCAAAGCCCATCGCCGTCGCCATTTCGACCGCACTGGTCCTGGGCTTGAATTCTTTCCTCGCGTTTAAGGCTTCGCGGTCATAACAGATACTTCTGCGGCCCTTGGGGCTCTCGGCTGAGCAATCATAGAAAATGTATTCGCCGGTCTTTTTGTCGAGGCCAACAACGTCGGGCTCGCCGCCGCTTTTCTCCATTTCACTCAGTGACCACAACTTCTCAGGATTCGCTTCGAGCCTCGCCCGCACCTTTGCCCATTCAAGCCCCTTATGCCGGCCCTTGTTTTCTTCAAAGCGGGCCTTCAATATCACAAGTAACTCTTCACGCTGTTCTTCAGAAAGGGTCTTCTTTGGCATTTGTCATCTTGTCCTTTCTTTACGGCAGAGGCTACCCGCCATCAGCTTCAATTGCTGTCCATCATACTGCTTCATAATCTCGGGCAGCGGAACTCGCCCTTCAGCTAATGCCAGTCGTAGTACCCATCTCTGCGCAGGACCTGAACTTCTGTCCCGAAGAGCGCGGCCAACTTGCCCGCCTCAAGCAACTGCTGCTTCGGCCCGTCGGCGGCGATCCTGCCGTCGCGCATCATGATGACACGCTCGATCTCCGGCAGAATGTCCGCCAGATGGTGCGTCACCATCAGGATTCCGGTTCCTTGCCGCGCCACCCTCCGCAGCGATTCGCGCAATTCGCGCTGGGCCGCAATGTCCAGCGCATTCGACGGCTCGTCCAGCAGCAGCATCTCCGGCCCGTGGACCAGCGCACGAGCGATCATGATGCGCCGCTGCTCCCCGGCGGACATCTGCCCGACCAATTTTTGTTCGAGGTGCGTCGCCTGCATCCTCTCCAGAGCTTCGTGCGCCTGCGCGCGCATGTCGTCGGTCACGTGCAGATTGGGCCAGAGCGTTGAGGCGGAAAAAAATCCCGCCACCACGGCGTCCAATCCGCGCGTAACTGGTGTGCGCTCTCCGGGAAGGTTCGTTTCCACTACGCCGAGATGGCGCCTCAATTGCGACACGTCCCAGCGGTCGCGCCCCAACAGCCGTATGCTCATTCCCGGCGCATGGATGGGATAACACTCGCAGGTAATGGCCTTCATGAGCGTGGATTTCCCGCACCCGTTCGGCCCAAGAATGGCCACGTGCTCGCCCGTGCGGATGGTGAGATTGATGTCATGCAGGACAACCGCCTCGCCGCGCGCGACGTTGACGTTCCGCATGTGAAGAAATTCAGAAGGACGGGAGGAAGCTTCAGCCGAACTAGTCATCTACACTGTAAATAAAGTAAGAGCCAACCATGACGCAAACTTCTCCGCTCCCTGTTCAGGAAAACTCACTCCCGCGCGGCTTCCGTTTTGCCGCCGTCAAAGCCGGAATCAAGCCCAGCGGCAAGCCTGATTTTGCCGTCGCCGTGGCGGACAGGCCCGCCAGCGCAGCCGCGCTTTTCACCGCCAACAAGGTGAAGGCCGCACCGCTCAAGGTAGGGGCAGAGCATCTTGCCGCCAGCGAAGGAAAAGTCCGCGTCGTTGCCGTCAATGCCGGAAACGCCAACTGCGCCACCGGAGAAGCCGGCCTTGCCGCCTGCCGCACCGTCTGCGAAGCGGCGGCCAACACCTTCGGGGCCACCAAGGACGAGGTCTTCCCCTCCTCCACCGGTATCATTGGCGTCCCGCTTCCGGCGGAAAAGCTGATTTCCGCCCTGCCGGAAATCAACCGCGCGCTCGCCGCCGACGCCGTCCACTTCGCCGCCTTCTCGCAGGCCATTCTCACCACCGACACGCGGCCAAAAATCGCCGCCGCAAAAATTGACGCAGGCGGAAAAGAGGTCCACATCGCCGGAGTTTGCAAAGGCGCGGGCATGATCCATCCTCAGCTTGTGCCGCACGCCACCATGCTGGTCTACATTTTCACTGATGCGGAGATTGCCCCGCCCGCCCTGAACGCCTTGCTGCGCGACGCCGTAGAGGTCAGCTTCAACCGCATCTCCATTGATGGAGACACCTCGACCAACGACACCGTGCTGCTGCTTGCATCAGGCGCGAGCGGCGCCAAGGTCGAGGCCGGAAACGCGGCCTTTGCCTCGGCCCTCACGGAGGTCTGCACCTCGCTCGCAAAGCAGATCGTCGCCGACGGTGAAGGCGTGACCCACGTCGTTGAGTTGCAGATAGAAGGTGCGGCGAGCGATGCCGACGCGCTCAAGGTCGCGAAGGCCATCGCGCATTCTCCGCTGGTTAAGACGGCCTGGGCCGGCTCCGACCCCAACTGGGGACGCCTGATGGCGGCCACCGGCTACTCCGGCGCGCAAGTTGAACCTGAGCGCATCGCCATCTGGTTCGGCGACCAGCAAATCTGCATCAACGGAGGCCGCGTACCGGAGTTCGACGAGCAGCGCGCGCACGCCTATCTCAAGAACCCGGAATTCAGCATTCGCATTGCGCTTGGTATCAGGGCTGGGCAATGCCGCTTCTGGACAACTGACCTCACCACCGAATACGTCCACATCAACGCGGATTATTCGACGTAGAAACGCAGTCTCATCCCGCGAGCGCCGGCGTGTATTCGTCCCGTCCGTGTTTGGAGCTGGTGTGATACACCACCAGATCGGCGCGCGCAATATCAAAGGCGTGCGTGTCGATGAGGTTGCGCGTGCAGTGGCAAAGCTCGGCCAACTGCAGGTGCGAGGCGCGGCTGAGTTCCAGCCCGGTGGCCACCAGCACAGCGTAGATTTCCACACACGAAGCGCGCGCGAACTCAAAATCCAGCTCGGCGGCCTGGTCTCCCTGCGTGCTGCGGGTCAGCACCCACCCTCCGCAGGTCAGCAGCGCTCCGGTCAGGAAGCGCACCAGCCGTTCCGGCTCGTCCGAACTCAGCGCCGTCAGGCTCAGGCTCCAGCCATCCACGACATCGTCCGGACGCCCGCAAACCGCGCCGCTCCGGCCCGCTCCGTCCCGTGGGTCGCGTGTGTGAATCACATGGACTTGATCGGACCGCCGCGCCCGGCAATTCAGGTTGTGTATCAAGCTGGTTCAGGAGCAGAAGAAGCGGCGGCAATGGGCCTGAAGACCCGCCGCGCCTCAGCCTGCGGAATACTGGTTTTCCAGCGGCAGGTTGACCGTCACTTTGGTCCCATGCGCCTCCGCGTCCGTGCTGCTTTCAATCTTGATCCTGCCTCCGTGGCCCTCCACGAATTGCTTCGCGATAAATAGTCCAATTCCGGTGCCGATTGTCTTCCGCGTTGTGAAAAAAGCGTCAAAAATATGAGGCAGCGCATCCGCCGGAATACCCTCGCCCGTGTCCTCGACGCACAATGCAATCGAGTTTGGCTCATCGAGGATTGTCAGGGTCAGCACGCCCCCGCGCGGCATGGCGTAGATCGCGTTCGTCACGAGGTTGGAGATGACCTGCATCATTTCGCCTTTCCGCACTATTACTTTGCGCTGCGATTCAAAACGTGTTTCCACGCGAATGCCGTTCGCGTCGCAGCGCGGCTTATAAATACGGAGTGCGTCGTTTAAAAGTGAGGTTAGCGAAACGCTCACCGCCGAGGCATTTTCGCGATAATAACCCAGCGTCTGGCGCGCAATATGAGACACCCGGGCAATCTCACGGTCAGCGGCGCTTAGATACGCCAACTGCTCAGAATCAACGGCCCTTTCCCGCGCCAGAAAAAGCAGGTTTACCACCGCTTCCAGCGGATTATTGATTTCATGCGCGATGGTGGCGGCCATCTTGCCTGTCGCCGCAATCTTTTCCGCCTGCAGCAACGAATTCGCCATCCGCTTTTGTGCGGAAACATCGCGCAAGATTTTGGACGCACCAACAATCTGCCCGGATTCATCCCGAAGCGGCGAAATAGTCAGCGCCACATCAATCCGCTCGCCCGCTTTCGTCAACCGCACTGTCTCGAAATGCTCGATGCTCCTGCCATTCCGGATATTGTCGAGAATCACATCCTCGTCCCCGTGCAGCTCCGGCGGAATGATCTTGAGGATCGACTCGCCAATCATCTCCTCCGCGGAATAGCCGAGAATGCGGGTGGCGGCCGGGTTCCAGCTCGTGACGCGCCCGGTGAGATCTTTGCTGATAATGGCGTCCTCGGAGTATTGAATAATGGCGGCCAACTGGTTCAGCCGCTTGGCCGCTTCCCTGCGGCGTACATCCGCGGCCTCAAGGGCCTCGATCTTGCGGTTCAGGTCCTCGCGCAGCCGCGCATTTTCAATAGCCACGGCGGCCTGCGAGGCAATCGCGAAGATCAGGTCCTCGCTTTCCTGATCAAACATATCGGCGTTCCCATGGCCGAAGAAGAGCCCGCCCAGCGTTTCGCCGGTCAGGGTCTTGACCGGAACAGAAAGAAAGCTGCGCACAGGCGGATGCCCCTCGGGCATTCCATAATAAGGAGGATTGTGCCCGTAACGCGGGTCCTTCGTAATGTCGCCCGAGCGCACGCTGGAGCGCCCCTCGAACGTAGGCCCAAAAACCTGCGTGTTGCGCGGCTGAGGAAACTTGTCGAAGTCCTCGGGCGTGGCTCCGGACAGCGTGTACAGCCGGAAACTTTCTCCGCCGGCGTCCGTTACGTTATAGAAAAATGCCCCGAACTGCGCACCACAAAGCTCCCGCCCAACATCGGTCGCCAATTGCACAATGTGCTGGAGATCGTCACTCCTCGCGAGCGAAAGACCGACCTGAAGCACGCGCTCCAGTTTTCTCTTAAGATCAGCCGCCTTCGTCATTGCGAACTCCGTATCTCGCTTGGATGCAAGCATCAGGATCGGACTGATTCCGCGCGCGGAAGAGGAGGTGTGGGGCCCGGTTCCATCATGTACGCAGGAATTCTACATGGAACGGCAGCGGGGTGAAAGCTACCGCGGGAGAAGAACGGCCCGCTCTGAAAAACCATATACTTGGGCCATCATGCTGGTGGGAACAGGAATCGACGCCGTAGAAATTGACCGCATCGCCCGCTCTATTGAGCGCTACGGCGAACGCTTCCTCCAGCGCATCTTCACCCCCGGCGAAATCGCCTACTGCAGCCGCAAAAAGAACTGCGCCGAGAGCTTCGCCGCCCGCTTCGCCGCCAAAGAAGCAGGAGCCAAGGCCCTCGGCACCGGCATCCAGCAGGGCGTCACCTGGACGGAAATTGAAGTTTGCCGCCACCCCGGCCAGCGCCCCACGCTGCACTTTTCCGGACGCGCTCTGGCCCGCGCCAACCGCCTCGGCGTCCAGCACGTCTCCCTCTCCCTCACCCACTCCCAGACCTTGGCCTTCGCCTCCGTCCAGTTGGAAAATTGAGCCGCCCTCCCTGTTGGACGAAGTTGGATAGATTGCTTGTTTAGACTCACATCGAGTCCATCCCTTTCAGGAACTTTCTAAACCGCTCCGCCGTACTCTGAATAAAGAATCGCCGGAGGAACTCACGCATGGCCGAACCCGCCATCTCCCCCGTAACCCCCACGACCGGGCCCCTCGTTAACAAGCCTCCATCCGCACCGTCCGCCGCTCTTCCCCGCGTCGAGTGGCTCGCCGTCGTCGTTCTGTGCGCGGCCAAGCTGCTGCTGCACGTCTTCACCAGCGTCCAGCGCTACGGCTACTTCCGCGACGAACTTTATTACCTCGACCTGGGCCGCCATCTCGCCTTTGGATACGTGGATTGCGCCCCGCTCGTTGCCCTTTACGCCCGCGCCGCGCTTTTCCTCGGAGGCTCGCTCGCCGCCCTCCGCATCCTGCCCGCGCTCGCCGGGACCGCCCTCATAGCCCTATCGATCCTCATCGCCCGCGAACTCGGTGGCCGCCGCTATGCCCAGTGGCTCACCGGAATCGCCATCCTGCTCTGCCCCGGTTTCCTTGTCGTGGACAGCTTCCTCTCCATGAACGCCTTCGAGCCGCTTTTCTGGATGGCCGCCGCGCTCGCCTTGGTCCGCTTCCTCCGCAACGGCAACTCGCGTCTCTGGATCGTCTTTGGCCTCTGCATCGGCCTCGGGCTTGAAAACAAACACTCTGCGGCCTTTTTTGCCATCGCGGTCGTCATCGCTGTGCTGCTCACCCGACATCGCCGCGAGTTCCTCAAGCCCTGGATTTGGATCGGCATTGCCGTCGCCTTCGCCCTCTTCGCGCCCAACCTCATCTGGCAAATCCGCCACCACTTCCCTACGCTTGAGGATCTCGATAACGTCCGCCGCACGCACAAAAACATCATCCTCGGCCCCGGCGCCTTCATCGCCCGCCAGGTCCTCGACCTCCACCCCATCCTCTTCCCCGTCTGGCTCACCGGCGTCCTCTGGACGCTCTGGTCGCACCGCTGGCGCGTTCTCGGGCTCACCTTCGTTGTGTTCTTCGTGATGATGGCACTGATGCACGGCAAGGAATACTACCTCTTCCCCGCCTATCCCATGATGCTCGCCGCCGGATCTGTGGCCATCGCAGGCGGGCTCAGCCGCGTTCGCAAGCCCGCCCTCAGGACCTCTCT
>DASTXK010000347.1:0-19772 GCA_035765555.1 Acidobacteriaceae bacterium | reverse complement strand
CCGGTGCTCAGGTCAATCAGGTGTTCGTGCTTCCGAAGGTCCGTCTCAATCAGAACGCTGCGCTTCCAGTTCAGGGCATTGAAGACCACCAGCGAGTTTGCTGGCACTTGAATCTGGTCAGCGATCTGGCCCATGGCGCGTTTCCCAATGTCTTCCAGCTCGAACCCCGCCTGGACAGCGTGATTGTCCTTGAAGGCAAGTTCAGCAACAACCCGGTCCATGTCCGGCTGCGTGACGGACATGCCTCCGGTCCACGTGTGTTCGGAATAGAGCACGATGTTTCTCCATGCCGAATCAAGTTCAGCCTTTGGAGCATGAAAGCCAAGCCCCAGCGAATGCGCGGCCGTCGAGGCAATTTCCGCTGACAGGGCTCGATTTTGATTGGCGCGGTCCTGCGCGGTGTGCGCGGCATCCGCCGCTACACCATCTTCCCAATAGGGGCCAAAGTCGCCCTTATAGGTCGGAAGTGTCGGACCAAATTTCCTGTCGATGTAGCGGAAGAAATCCACAAAGGTCGCGTAGTGCAGCTTTGGATACGCATAGGTGGCATTCCACTTCTCGGCAAAGCCAGCAAGCTCCGGGTATAGCTGCGAATTTTCGCTCTGCGCGCCGTAAATCAGAACAGCATCCGGCTTGTATCCGTGCTGCGCGTACTCGCTGAGAAACAGAGGAAGAGTGTCATGTCCACCTTCGACGAGCGGAGGCAGGCCGAAGATCGATTCAATTTGCCCATAGCCGCGCGAATACCAGAAGAGGACCTTCTGCCCATCGGTTCCTTCCCACCAGAAGGGCGATTTCACATTCCATAATTTATGCTGCAGCACCGGGCCGCGATCTCCATTGCCGGCGGCGACAAGATAGCGCAACCCCGCACTGGCCAGCACGGAGGGGTAGGCGCCGATATAACTGGGAACATCCGTTATGCTTGCATAATCAAAAGGAATGCCCATGCTCCGCTCAAGCGACTTGGAGTAGTAGAGCGAGCGATAGAGTGTTTCCAGCGAGGAGTATCCCGTGAGCAGATTGGCATAGTTGGCGGGTATTCCAATCTTTCCGTCCTTTGCCATTGCGGCGAGTTCCTGTTGCAGGGCCACCGGGCGCGTGTTGAAAAACTGCGCCGCGTTCCATGACCCATCGGTCGCAAAGCGAAAGCCCGGATGCTCGTGAATCATGCTGATGGCATCCTGCAGGGTGCGCGCCTGCTCCTCCGCCACCTTGCCCTGGAAATCCGTATAGCCGATGTCGAGATGCGTGTGCGGCACAACATACAGCGTCCACTTGCGCACAGGCTGCACAGTGAAGGCGAATGCCTTTGGGTCGCCTTGGATCGAGAGCTTGGCCTGCGCGGGGCCGCTCCATTCCGGCACTTCAAACGTTATCTTCTGCTCCCCAAAGCCCTGTTGCGCGGCGAGTGGAGCAGTAAGCGCTTGCCCGTTGATTCGCAATTCCGCAGTGGAGGCAGGCGCGGCTCGCCGGAAGCGAACAAAAGCATCTATCTCTTCCACGAGTTTTCCGACACGTTGCAAATAGTAGATGGTTGGCTGCAGATCGGCGCGGTCCGACCGCGCTGTAGCTTTTTCGCTGTGGGTCAGGGAGAGATAGTCATACCGAATTGCCGGAGTGGTTGGCCGGGGGGCAGAAGCGCTGCGCGGGTCCACGCAGGTCAGCACAATTCGATTCACTCCGGTGTGCAGATACGCGGCTGGTATTTCGATTTCCATGTTCGACAGCGATACCGGATTCGGTTCAACGGCAGAGTCCATCAGGCGTAAGCGAAGATAAAAGTTGCCGCTGTGTCCATTCACGTCCACGCGCAGCGCCGGAATCACAGGCGTGGCGGCAAGCGCGTCTATTTGCAAAACGTAACTGCCCGAGGGGGAGCCATGAAGAGGAAATTCGATGGTGTAAGGCACATCTTGCTCTTGCTCCGCTGCCCAGGCTGTCGCCCAGTTGTCCTTATCCGCATTGAAGACGAACGCGGAGCGGGAGCCCACTGAAAACTCGCGCGCGGATTTGTCATTTTTCCCAATCTCCCACAGGGTGGACTGCTGGGCGGCGGCAGACGTAATGGATAAAGAGCACAAGACCGCCAACAGAATCAGAATCCAACTCAGATGGCGACTTATTCCGGTCAATGCTCTCAAGATGCTCTCCTACAAGGTTGCAAGACGCTCTCAACATGGTGGCTTTGTTGCAATGGGATTGATTCCAGAATGCGGTTCTCTGTGGAATCCTGGAGCCAATGCATTGCCCCAGCATATCCTATACTTGGTTGGAATCGATTCCTTTGCGATGGACGGGCGCTTTACAGATTTCATAAATACAGAGGGAAATGAGCGATGACAACTTCACGCCGGAGCATATTGACCGGTCTCGCCGCCACAGGAGTTGCTTCCGCCGCTCTGGCAAGTTCCCGCTTAGGGCACTCCCTGTCCGGCCCTACGAAACAGGTTCCCGCACCCAGCCCTGATGCTATTTACGAAAAGCCTTCGCCGCTATCTGAAGCCGAATTCGACAGCAAGAAGATCGACGGAGTGTGTGTGGCGGAGATCAACAACTTTTCGCCATGCGGTTACACGGGCCCGTTTGTTCCGTCTCCGCCCCATGCTGACCTGAATCCACGCAAGGCCGTGATTGTTCGATGGAAAGGAGCGAAGCATCGCTTTGTATTCAGCCACGAGGCGAGCTACGCGCCGTGGATAGAACTGCCGGGCAAAGTCGGCTTGTGCAATCAGTTTTTTGAATCAAACCAAGCCGCCGAACTATTCAACCAGTTTGGCCGCCGCGAACGGAACAGCTCTGTCGATATCATCGAGTCCGGGCCAAAGCGGGTGTGGATACGCTGGAACTATACCTGCGTGCATGAAGACGAGGATGAGCATCCAGCGCTGCGCGGGACCGAGGACTACGTGGCCTACCCAAACGGGTTGGTCTGGCGGCGCCTCACTTACGAAAGCCTTCGCCCGAATAGTCCAGACGGCTATAGTTGGCAGCCCATCGACTTCTTTTGCCTCGCGCCCGCCTCTGCCACCTGGGCCGACCTTTTTCCGCGCGACCCGCAACATGGCGACTACCTGGTTGGCTCGGTCATTGATGCCTACTCATCGCGACGGTACGACAAGTTCTGGGACGACCAGGGCCGGCCCCGCCGCATTGGAGATGCCGCTTTACTGCTCGAAATTTCGCGCTCCCGGGGACTCGCCATGATTGCGCCTTTCAAGGCCGGGTGCGCGTTCACGGTCCTCGGCGCATCCAGTGGTTTTCCGAGCACAAAAAGCCAGGTGGTCGATCATTCCTTTAAGGACACAGGCGGATGGGGCTGGGGCGCGATCCGCTGGGACCACTGGCCGGTGGGCTGGGTGAACAGCGAAGCGCATACGGCCAGCGCGGCCTTAAATGTGCCCTACAGTTTCGGCCAGTTCTCCCACTACATCGTTGATCGGCCAATTATCAACGCCAGAGTCGATTTCCCCCTCGCTGTGAAGAACATGGCGCTGAACCGCTGGACCGAGCGGCATGTTTATTACACTCTGACGGGCACCGCTCATAACGTTGAATCCATTCGCAGGCTGGCGCGCCGCTGGCTCGACAAAGGCGCGGACTGCGCAAACCCGGAAAGCGTAAAAGATTTGATTTAGTTTTGCGGGATCAGGCAGGCGTCCCGCGGCATTCGGCCAACACTCGAAGGAAGCGTTGAATTGGAATGGATGCCAACCAGGGAAGCACATCGCGACTGTAACCTTTCAGATTGGAATCGATTCCTCTTATGTTTTTGAGGGGTGCTCCGCCCAATTTTATTTTGGTAAGTCATGTATAATCAGATATATATAAAAGCGCAAAATTTATATTGACAACGCTCGGCGTCTGGGTGCATGGTTTATCTCGCAGCATAATGGAACCGATATCAATTCTCAAGATTCAAGTGTTACTTACTCAACGAGGGAAGAGCATGCCACACAGCTTCATCAAAATAATGCGCACTGTCGTTCTCGCAGGTCTGGTTGTCTTGTGCGGAACGATCTTTTCCGGAGCTCAGGAGACGCGGGCGACTGTCAGCGGCAGCATTCAGGACCCCAACGGGGCCGTTATTCCGGGTGCAAAGGTCACTGCGCGAAACATCCGCACGGGCGTAGTAACGACCGCCACCGCCGCCGCCGACGGCAATTACACCATCCCCTTTCTGATTCCGGGCAACTACATCATCAGCGCCGATGCGCAAGGCTTTAAGACGGCGCAGCACACCAATGTTATCCTCCATGTCGGCGACAAGCTGGAAGTGGACTTGATGCTGCCGGTCGGTTCCGTGACCGAGGTGGTCACTGTGAAGGACACGCCGCCGCTGCTGGAAACCGGCACGGCCACCAGGGGAGAGCTGATCGGAAGCGAAAGCGTGGAGAAGCTGCCTCTGGTTGGCAGGAACCCTTTTATGCTGGCGCAGTTGGTCCCCGGCGTTCAGTTCCAGGGCAATCCGGCGTTTCAGCGTCCATTTGATAACGGCGACAACGCCAACTTCTCGATCAGCGGTGGCCTGCGCCAGTCGAACTCATTCCTGATCGATGGCGCTCCTGATGACGCGGTCTCGGACACCGCCGGTGATCGGTCGCACGCAAATCTCAACGTTGCCTACATCCCGTCGGTGGACGCAACCCAGGAATTCAAAATCGTCCAGAACTTTTACGATGCCCAGTACGGACGCACCGGCGGAGGCATCTTCAATGTCTCCACCAAAGCCGGCACGAATGTATTTCACGGCGACGCTTACTACTACCTGCGCCGCTACCAACTCGACGCGAACAGCGTTTCAAACAAAATTGCGGGTTTGCCTCGCTACTCGCTCGATCCGGTGACGAAGGACAATCTCGGCGGACACACCCTTGACGACTGGGGCGGCACTCTGGGCGGACCGGTCCGTATCCCGCATGTCTACAACGGCAAGGACCGTACTTTCTTCTTCCTCTCCTACGAGCACTATCACGAGGTCCAACCGACCCCGACTCTTACAACCGTCCCAACACTGGCTGAACGGCAGGGCGATTTTTCCGCCGCCGGAGAGCCCATCATTTACGATCCGTGGACCACACATCTGGATTCAAACGGCAACTGCTGCATCCGTGATGCGTTCCTCGACAACAAGATCCCGCAGGACCGCTTAAGTGTCAGTCCTGGTCTTCAGCTTGCCAACGCTTACCCGAAGCCGAACGTCGGAACCGGCTTGCTGGTCAACAACTACAGCACCGGCGCGAATACGAGTGAGGACCACTTCCAGAATTTCCTGGCCCGCGTAGATCACAACTTCAGCGACAAGGAGCGCATGTACTTCCGCTATGCGCACGGGCGTCGGAACCAGATCGACCATGGTGCATACAACTTCACCGGCCCACTGTACGACTCGCAGGACCCGCTGGGTCGTAGCAATGACAGCGCCGTTGTTGACAGCATTACGGTCTTCTCGCCGCGGGTGCTTATGGACCTCCGTGCATCGCTGGCGCGTTATACGGAAGTCGTGGCGCGCTCCGCTGTCTACGGCTATGACGACACCAAGCTGGGCTTCAGTCAGAACTTCAACAGCGAGCGGTTCGTCCCTGTGCCTCCGCGCATCAGCATGGGCAACCAGAGCAACATTCCCGATGCCGGCACCCGCAATCCGCGCTATGGTATCAGCACCGTCATCGGCTTTCAGCCCAGCCTGCAAATGCTCTATGGCAAGCACTCCATCCACGTCGGGGCCGACCTCCGCAACATTGCGTTTGGCACCGGAGGCGGATCGTTCGTTTACGGTGGCGGCGCATTTGCCTTCAATGCCAACTTCACCCAGGCCAACCCCACTGCAAGCTATAACGGCACGTCCGGATCACCTGTGGCCAGTCTGTTGCTGGGCGCTCCGGCAGCTTCCAACAGCAGCATCAACAGCATCATCTCCTACACGCCGCGCCTGCTCTACAGGTGGTGGTATCAGGGCTACTACATTCAAGACGACATTAAGGTCACGAATAAGCTGACAATCAACGCCGGAATTCGCTACGACATCGAGGGATCGCCCGCCGAGTCGCAGAACCGTATGAACCGCGGCTTTGACACGACTGATCCTTCCCCCTTGGCGGGCATTGCTCAAACAGCGCCTGCCTCCGTCTGCCCTGCATGCCAGCAATTGGTGGGCGGACTCTATTTTGCCGGAGTGGGTGGTCAGTCGTCGGCCGCCTTCAATACCCAATATGGTCATATTCAACCGCGCATTGGCGTCGTTTACCAGTTGTTCCCAAACACGGTTCTCCGCGGCGGATACGGCATGTTCTACCTGCCTGAAGCGGCCTTTGGCGCTGCGCAGGGCTTCGCGCAGGACACTGCTTACGTCCCGAACAACATTATGGGAGGCACCACGCCGGACCTCTATATACCGCGCGGCGCCGACCCTCTAGCTCCGCCGCTCAAAGATCCGTTCCCGTCGGTGCTGCAGCCGGCTGGAAGCTCGCTTGGCCTCGCAACATTCCTTGGCCAGAGCATCATTTTCAACAATCCTGACCGCAAAATTCCCCGCGCGGACCAGTGGTCCGCTGGCGTAGAACAGCAGCTCCCGTTTGGGGTCAAAGCTGATTTGTCTTACGTTGGCATGCACACGCAGGACATCAACACCAACGACAACGACGCGGGCGGCGCTCGCAACCTTAACGTGCTGAGCGCGTCTCAAATTAGTTCCGTTCAACAGACCGTGGCTGCCTCACCCACAGGCGCCAATTCAACCTACCAAACCGCGTCGCAATATCTGGGCACAGCGGTTGCAAATCCCTTTGCCGGAAACCTTCCGAATACAAACCTGAACGGTTCCACGCTCTCGCGCCAGCAGTTGCTGCTTCCCTATCCGCAGTTCCTGTCGGTGAACTATGGCCAGGAGTCCGTCGGGCAGCTTTGGTACAACGCCGCGCAACTCATGATTGAGAAGCGCTATGCGAACGGCTTTTCCATCATGGGATCTTATACCTGGTCGAAGACCGAAGAGGCGTTGGCCTTCCTGAATCCTCAGGACCCCGCCCCGCACAAGAACATCGGCGCGACCGACCGTCCGCAGCATCTGGTGATCTCGGCCCTGTACGAACTTCCATTCGGGAAGGGTCATCGGTTCCTTGGGGACGTGAACCGTCCCACGGAACTGCTGGTTGGCGGATGGCAGCTTAACTACATTGAGACCATCCAGTCGGGTTTGCCGGTTGGACTTCCCGGTAACGTAAACCTTATCGGAGACCCGCAGGCCACCAACAAAAATCACCAGACTTGGTTCAACCCCTGCGTGCAACTGGCTCCGTCGTTCAACAGCGCCACCGGGAGCTATACGCCGGGAGCGATAAGCCTCCAGGGACAACCAAGCAGTTGCTCGCCCGTGTGGCAGGTCATCAACAGCTCGCATCTTGATTACCGGCAAAGCGGGTTTTACAGCAGCGCTATCCGCAACCCCAACGCGCCCAACACGGACCTTTCGCTCATCAAGGCGCTTAGATTTACAGAGCGCTACAGCGGGCAGTTCCGTCTTGAGGCTTTCAACCTCACCAATACATGGGTCCCGGGCGGTCCAAACACGAACGCAACAAGCGGCGCGTTTGGAAGCATTTCACATTCGCAGTCGAACATCGGCCGTCAGGTCCAGATGGCCTTCAAATTCATCTTCTAACCTCAGGCGCACGAAAGGGCCGGGCAGCTTGGCTGTCCGGCCTTTTTCTTTTTGAAGCAAGCCTTTGCAACGTGCGACAGGAGCCATGGCGACACGCAAACAGCCGAATCACGTTGAATGCCTTTGATGTCGATTGGGGGGCCACAGACTCCACATACTCCTGGGATTCTATGGCGGGGACGACGGGACTCGAACCCGCGACCTCTGCCGTGACAGGGCAGCGTTCTAACCAACTGAACTACGTCCCCGGATGGTCAATCCGGTATGAAATTTCCGCTCCGAACTTGGATTAGTGTAACAGACGATTATGGTTTTACTGAACAGCACGGCTTGAGGAATTCTGCTCCGCTGCTCTTTTTTTTCGCATCATCCGGGTGCCCCATCCTTCGCGAGCTTTATGCGCGAAGGGTGGGAGCAAGAATTCCCCGGATGGCCACTTTACCTATGGGTTTGTGGTCATCGTCGCGCGGTGTCCCGTCACTGTCGTCCAGTAGTCCATCCAGCGCAGGCGAATTCCATTCACGTCCTTCAAAAGCTGCGGCGGAGGCTGGTCGCCATGCCGCAGCACGATCACCATTCCGGTGTTGAAATGCTTCTGCGCGTGGTCCACATCAGGCTCGCGCGGCCCCTCGGCGGCAATCACATCTTTGATTGTCACCTTGATGCGGTCCGCCTTGAAAATCCTGTGGCCGTTGGCGTCGCGTCCCACCGGTTGCAGATTGCGCAGCAGGAAGAAATCCGGCACCTCGCGCGGCGCGACCAGCCCCATCAGATAAAGATCGAGATAGGAGTAGCCGGTCGCGGGCACATAGTAGTTATCGTCGAGCTGCGTAAATGTGCCGTCGAAGTTGTCCTGCCACACGCCGCCGCCCATCGCCGAGGCCTCCGTCGGGCGCTGATATGGAAACGCAGCCGGTGCCTGCAAACCCATGTCCCAATGCGTCGGCCCCAGCGGGATCAGCTTGCCGTCAATCTTAACTGAGACGAACGCCGACCAGCGATGGTCCATCTCATGCCCGATCTGCGACATGGCGTAGTCGTAGGGCGGAATCTTTCCATTGAAGGTGCGCTCGGCGAGCTGGTGCGTATAGGACACAATGTCGTGATCGCTCGGGTCCTTCGCATCCGCCGGCGGATACTCATCCATCTGGTTCGCATGCATATCGACCGGCTGCACATACTGCCACTGGAAGCGGCCCTTGGTGCAGTAGCCGGCCAGGTCGCGCTGCTTCGCGTTGATGCCCGTGACCTCGCCTCCGTTGGGGCCGCCGCCAAGCGGGCCGGTGCTGGGCGTCCCCGCCTCGGGATTGTCAATACGGAAATCCGAGTAGTAGGCCAGCATGTCGAACTTATCGCCGAGCGCCTTAATGACCGAGCAGGTCAGGTCGTTCGGCCTCGGCGACTCGGGATAGTAGAAGCTCTCATAGACGGTCGGGAACGGCCCGGCATTTCCCTTCAGCGTTGAAAGGTCCATCTCCGGACTGCTGATTCCCTTGAGCCGCACAGATTGCGCCGCAAAGGCTGTCGGCTGTGCTTCGCCCTTTTGCTCGCTCGCCGAAACGTAAAGCCTTGACCCGGCGTGGAACCCAACCGGAAGCGTGCCCTTCAGCGTGATGGTGTCGCCCTCCACCTTGACCTCGGGACTCAACCCATCGCCAAAGCCAAAGTAGCGCGGCCCGCTGCCCGCGCGCGAACGGCGTCCGCGAAAACGGCTCATGGACATCACGCTCCACACCGTTGCGCCCTTGGTCGCGTTGGTGCAGGCGGCAGCGGACTCCTTCGCGCTCAGGCAAAGATGGTATTGGAGACCTTCAGCCTCGGTCGCGTCGGCCGCCGGGAGCGGCCCAACCGTCTCAAGTTGCGCCTGGAGATAAACGCCGCCCACCTCGCTCAACTTGATGCTCTTTACCGCAAGCGGAGAGGATGCCGCATTAGAAGTCAGCGTAGTCAGCCGCTGCTCCTGCGTGCTCTCGATCTTCGGAAAGATGCCCACAATGCCGTCACGCGCGGAGACCTTGTCGTAGGTCAAATCAATTTCGCCGTTCGCGTGCAGCACCGCCTGGAAGCGGTTCACCGTCGGATACCACGTCCAATCCTGAATGCCCGCGTAAGGCTCGGTCAGCGTCCAGGTCACGACCGTGCGGTCGCTGAGTTTGTTGACGAAACGCTCGCCTCTCATGCGCGGCTTGAAGAAAATACTGATCGCCGGCGTCGCGTTGATGAATGTGCTGCCGACCTGCTGCAACAGAGCATAGCGCTCCACAGACAAGCCGCCCTCGCGATTGCGGAACGCTGCTCCGCGCGCCCGGCCAAAGCGTCCGCTGGGCCGCTCCGGCTCGCCAAACGTAATGGAGCCGGTGACGCCAACGGAAAACTTGCTCCACTTCTGCCCGGAAAACGGAAAGGTCATTTTCGTGAGCGTGACGTCGGGGTCCTTGATCTCGGGGCCAAAGTCGCTGTCCCATGCCTCGGGCACAGTCGCCACGGTGTAGCCGGAATCTTTCGGCGTAAAGCGCAGCGTGCGGTGCGACAGATCGAACAGGTGCGGCTTGCCCAGCGCGTCCTCATTCAGCGTCAGAATGATGAGGTTGCCCCGCGTCGTCACGGTGCCAATGGACTTGCCGGGAGCGCCGAACCTCTGCGCCACGGCGTTTGGGGCGGCGACGAGCATCGCGAACAGCGTAAGTACGCCAAACAAGCTCCCCGCGTCGCGGAGCCGATTTCTTCCAATACCGTCTACGAGCATGGTCGGGCCTTTCGTCTTCCTGAAATGCATGGTTTTTATGGACACAAAGCAGTATACGGAAAAGTATTCTTTTTGAGATGAATATTTTTGCGGGAAGCCTCTGGGGGTGCGCTTGACAGTCACGAAGCTGTCAATCGTTGTTCCGCTTCTGATACAAATACGCCGTGACCAGCTTCAGTCCCTTGTCTCTTCTGTATGCTCTCTCACCCAAACCGCGAGTGTAGAAGCTGCGAATGGACGGGCCGACCACTCCCTCGCAATGCGCCACAAGAGTCAGTCCGGCTTGTGCGGCAAGCTGCGGATGCGCCTCGTGCATGTAGTGTTCGACCTCATACACCGAACCCGACTGGCTGGTAAAAGTCCTCTTGTGTCCGGCAGCGGCGGCATCGGGGTGGAAATCGGTGACAAAGACGTGGCCGCCGGACACGCACACGCGGGCCAGTTCCCGATAGGCCGGAAGCGGGTCCGGCAAGTGCCCCAGCACCAGGCGGCACCACACCATGTCAAACGAATTGGAGGCGAATGGCATGGACCTCACATCGCCTTTCACGAGGTTCCGCGCTCCGCCGGCTGCCAGCATCTCCGGGCTTGCGTCGAGGCCCACGGCCCCGAAAACATTTGCGATCCTGCGCCCGGTGCCGCAGCCCGCGTCGAGCAATACTGTGCGCGGAAGGCCGCGGAGCATGGCCCGCGCCAATTCCTCATCAAGAAAGCTGGTTGCAGTTTCCGAGGCATACGCTGGCGCCCAAAGGCGATACCCATCCCGCGCATTCAGCCTGGTAACAGGAGCGGCTTGTGGGCGCGCAAATGGCCACAGACGGCTTTGCATCACGCGGCGCTTCAGCTTTCTGAGCCTCTTCATCGGGGTCGCACTCCAGAATTATTCTGAGCGCGAAGCATCGGCGCTGAAGTCAAAGTCTTGTCATTTGATTGTCACGCGAAATTCGCGTCCGCCGGGTGCCCCATCCTTTCGCACAGTTTCTTCATGCGAAAGGGTGGGATTTCAAGGCTAATTCGGCAATGGGGCTTCGCTGGGCTGCGGAGGTTCCGGAATGATCTTCGATGGCGGATCGGGCGCCTTGGGAATGAACTTCCACCCCGCGTCATCGGACGAAGACGGCTGCTGCTGAGGCGGATTTTCCGGAGCTGGCTTCGAGGTCGCGGCCTCAGAAGTCTTTTCAGCATTCTCCTGCGGCCCGTTTTCAATTTTCGGCGCGGCCTCCGCGTTTGCCGCGCGCTCTTGCGGCTCCTGATGAATTTCTCGCGCAGCCTCGGCATACACAGCGCGTTCCCGCTGCTTGCGATCAATCTTCGGAGCGGGCTTCGCCTTTGCCGCTACGGCGGGTTCAGGCATCTTGCGGGGTGACGGCGCTTTGCCGGCGTAAACAGACTCATCTTCGGTTGTGGCATTCATCACGCGACCGAAGCGGTCGAACGAGACGTTCCAGACCTTATAGCCGGATTCGCCCTGGCGTGTGGCGAAGGTCACGCGGTGCGTTTTGCCTCCGGGGTCGGTGTGGACCGTCGGCCTGGGCGCCCCCGCAATCCCGAGTTCAGACCGCACGCCGGAACCGGCCCCGGTCAATGCCGCATAGCACGCGCTCAGGTCGAGCCATGTCCCCTTGGCGGCAGTCCCCTGAACAAGCTCGTTAAAGAGCGCGTAGTTGCGCGGATTCACAGGCGCGGGCAAATATGGCGTCGCATTGCGATGGAGCACCGGAACGATGCGCACGGGCCCCTCGCCCTCGAGCGGCACAACCGCAGTGAACCGCGATTCGGCGCCATCGGGAAACGCCTCGCGATAATGTAGCAGGCTCACCTTCGGCATGGCCACGCATTGCACCTGATCGAGGGTCCAGTTCCCCGCCCCAAGATCGTAGCCATAAATTTTCGCGGCGGACGCGATCCCGCCTTCACGCCGCTGCGAGCTTGCCGCGGGCGCGCCGAAAGCGGCCCACACCAACACTGCGGCGAGCGCGGAAAGCATCCCGTGACGAAGCATTTTCTTCATCGCGTCCCTGGTCCCTGATCTCTAATTTCTAATCGCTAATGTACCATCCAGCGCAACGCACGCCACGCAAAAAGAAAGGGCAGCCGTTGCGAGCTGCCCCGTTTCCGTTCACTGTGCCCCACAATGGGGTCCCCACGAACAGGTCTTTGTTCGTGGGTGGAAAAAAAAGGGCAGCCGTTGCGGGCTGCCCTGATTCCGTTCACCTCGCCAGCTATTTGCGCCGGGGATGATGCGTGGTAGTGCGACGGCGCGCTGGATGCGCGGGCGCCGGCGGCTCTCCGTCCTTCATGACGATCATGAGCGGGTTCTGCGTGTAGGAGTCGAACGTAGCGATATAGCTCACAGTCGCTCCGGCCACCGGCGGGCTTTTCAGCGGCTTCTTCATATTGATGGTGAAGTCCGCCTTCTGAGAGTTCTTGGCGTCATCAGAGACGGCAAGCTGCACCGAGTCCGGCGTTGCCGATACTACCACTCCCGGCACCTCCACCGTTTTCCCCTGTAGGACTGCCCAGACCTTCTGAGCGTCCTCAGGCGTTCCATTCGCCAGAATGAACTCTTCGTCGGAGAGGGCCAGCTTCGACAGGTCCGGCGTATTCACAACAGCGTTGTGCGCAAGCTCCTGCGGAGAAGGCGGCGGAGGCGCGGGCGTCGGCTTGTACTCCGCCGGCGGAAACACATTCGCGGCGGCCAGCGTCTTCACCTGGTCGAATCCGTCCATGCTGCCGTGGTACTTCTTGTACCAGTACTCGGCGGCCTTCTCAGCCTGGTCTTTGTAAGGCTCGGGCAGGTACTGCGCGGCGCGCGCCAGGAACCAGATGCCGTTGACCAGGTCTTTGGGCTCCTGCTGCACGTAGGCGCTTCCAAGATAATAGGTATCGGCCAGCGCGGGCTGCTTCGTCGTCGCCTCGGGAGGCAGCGCCTTCAGCTCGGTCGTGATGTCCGCAATCTCGGCCTTGTAGTCTTTCTTCGCCACGTCGGCGGCGGCAATCGCGCTGTAGAAGATGGGGTCGGCCACCGCCTTCAGCTTGTCGAAGTCCGCCTGGCTCATGTCCGCGGGCTTGGCGGCGCTCAGGCCCTTTTTCGCATTGGCCGCCGCGTCTTCCAGCTTGGCCTGGTCGCCGTTGGCCTGGCTTTTGTCCACGTAAACCACAAAGGTGAGCGCGCGCAGGTTGTCCGGCTCAACAGCAAGAAGCCGCTTGGCGGCATCGTAGGTCTTGGCCGTGTCTCCCGTCGCCTGATACGCGCTTACCAACTGCTCCAGCATCGAGTTCTTCACCACAGTGTTGGGATACTGCTGCAGAAAGCTCTCAATGGCGGCGGCCTTGGCGGCGGGCGTGGACTGGCCGATCGCGTTGGTGTAAGCGTTGTATTCGGCGGGGTCCTTGATGGTGATCTGGTTCTGCTGCGATTCCTGCGCTTGCGCCAAGGCGGCCGGAACCGCGGCGGGAACCATAGTGGCAACAACCAGCATGGAAGCTAAAATGACCTTCTTCATTCAACGCTCCTAAGGAATATCCTCAAAAAAATTTGAAATGGCACGCGCGCCAGCGATGCGCACGGGCCGCACCGAATCGTCTGAATCTTTCGTAAAACGATTGAGATTGAACGACAGATGCGACAATGGCTGGATTATAGAAAGCCTTTGCTCATTGTGACAAGCACCACGTGTAAACGTATCCATGTTTTTTATGGAACCCCGTTTTCCCAATCCGTTGGATGCACCCCGGGCCGGAATCTGTTGACCAGCCTTGACTAAGGCTGAATCGCGGGCGCCGCGCCCTTCATCCTAAAATTTAGAAACACCCCGAGGAGGCAAAAGTGGCGGAACTTACAGGACAGGTGGCCGTAGTGACGGGAGCGGCGCGCGGCATTGGCGCGGCCATAGCCAGGCGGTTGGCATCGATGGGCGCAACCGTGGCCATAACCGCCCGCGATGAGGCGCGGCTGAACGAAGTGGCGCGGGAGATTGAGTCTTCCGGAGGCAAGGCCGAAATCGCCGCCTTCGACCTGCTCGACCCGGCGGCCGTCACCCGCTTCGCCGAGACCATCCAGAAGCGCTACGGGCGTTGCGACATTCTGGTCAACAACGCCGGAGTGGGCTTCATCGGCAGTCCCCTGCACCAGATGCCTCCCGAGGACTGGGACACGGTGCTGGGCACCAACCTGCGCGGGCCGTACCTCATGATCCGCGCCTTCGCGCCCATGATGATTGCGGCCAGCAAGGAAGGTTGCGCCGGGCACATCGTCAACATCTCCTCGCTCGCCGGACACAATCCCCTCAAAAACGGAGCGGCCTACGCCGCCTCCAAATGGGGACTCAACGGCCTCACCTACTCCGTGGCCGAAGAGCTGCGCGAGTACGGAATCCGCGTCTCGGCGGTGGCTCCCGGCTCGGTGAATACGGGATTCAACGTGGCCCGGGGCAACAGCGAAAAACGCCTCCAGCCGGACGACATCGCCGGCGTTGTGGCGATGCTTGTGACCCAGGCCCCGCAGTCCTTCGTGAGCGAAGTCCTGATGCGCCCGACCATGAAGCCGTGAGCCGAAGCCTGCGCATGTGATGGGCCGGTCTGGAGGCCCTGGTCCGCAACTCTTAGGAATGTCCCCCCAGCGCCAGCTCAAGCAGCGTCTTCTGCTCCAGCTCGTGCGCCTTGGCCGATCCCGTCGCCGGACTCGCCGCCGCAGACCGCTTTACGCTCAGCACCGAGCGTCCGCGCGCCAGCCGCCGCAACTTTGGCATCACGAACGACTGCGCGCCCATGTTTTCCGGTTCTTCCTGAACCCACACAATCTCGTGCGCATTGGGATGCGCCGCCAGAGCCGCCGCCAAAGCCTCCTCGGGCCAGGGATAAATCTGTTCCAGAAAAATAATCCCCACCGTCTGGTCGCCGCGCTTCCTGCGCTCCATCCGCAGCTCATGCCCAATCTTGCCTGTGCAAACCAGCAGCCGCTCGGCGCTCTCAATTCCCGTTTCCGGCAGCACCGTCTGGAACCGCGCCTTTGAGAACTCCTCAATCCCCGATGCAGCATCCGGATGCCGCAACATGCTCTTGGGCGTAAACACAATCATCGGCTTGCGCCACTTTCGTAGCGCCTGCCGCCGCAGCAAATGGAAATACTGCGCCGCCGTAGAAGGCTGGCAGATCTGCATATTGTCATGCGCCGCGAGTTGCAGATAGCGTTCGATGCGCGCGCTCGAGTGCTCCGGCCCCTGGCCTTCATACCCATGCGGAAGCAGCATCGTCACTCCACTCAGCAGGCCCCATTTGTCCTCGCCCGAGGCAATGAACTGGTCCACCACGCCCTGCGCGCCGTTCGCGAAGTCGCCGAACTGCGCCTCCCACAGCACCAGCGTCTCAGGAGCATCGCGGCTGTATCCATACTCAAAGCCCAGCACCGCCGCCTCGGAGAGCATCGAGTTGTACACATCGAACGGCCGCTGGCCCTCCGCCAAATGATTCAGCGGAATCCACCACTCCTCGTTCTCCACATCAATCAGCACGGAATGCCGCTGGTTGAAGGTGCCGCGCTGGCTGTCCTGCCCGCTCAGCCGCACCGGAGTTCCCGTTGTCACCAGCGAGCCGAATGCCACAGCCTCGGCCATTCCGTAGTCGAACGCCCGCTTGCCCTCGCCCATCTCCGCGCGCTGCTCCAGCAGCTTTTTGATCTTGGGATGGACGTGAAAGCTCGCGGGGCAAGTCGTCAGCCCCTGCGCCAGCTTCTGGATCGTCTCGCGCGGCAGGCCTGTGTCCACTTCATGCTCCGGCTTCCACGGCCCGCCCACATATTTGGACCAGTGTTCAGGCAACTGCACCAGCTTCGGCTTTTTCCGCATCGCCTTGGCCTGCTTTTGCGCATCGTTGTACTGGTCGTGCAGTGCCTTTGCCAGCGGAGCCGCGTCCGCCCCAATCTGCGCGGCATAAATCTTGTACAGAGGCGGATGCTTCTGGATCATGGCGTACCGCAGCGGCTGCGTTATCGTGGGATCATCGATCTCCGAGTGCCCGTGCCGCCTGTAGCCGATCAGGTCCACCACCACGTCCGTGTGGAAGCGGTGCCGGTACTCCGCCGCCAGCGCAGCCACCCGCACCACCGCTGCAACGTCTTCCGCATTCACATGGAAAATCGGCACAGGCAGCCTCTTCGCCAGGTCGGATGAAAATCGCGTCGAGCATGACTGGTCCGGCTCCGCCGTAAACCCAATCAGGTTGTTCACAATGATCTGGATCGTGCCGCCGACCGAGTAGCCCTCAAGCATCCCAAGATTCAGCGTCTCCGCGCAGATGCCCTGCCCGGCGAAGGCCGCGTCTCCGTGAATGATCACCGGCAGCACGCGCTCCATGCCCTCGGGCCAATAGCGAAGCTGCCAGGCTTTCGCGCGCCCCATCGCCACCGGGTTGACCGCTTCCAGATGGCTGGGGTTCGACACCAGATGCAGCGACATCGTCCCGCCGCCACGAGTCGGAAACGTCCCCGTCGCGCCCACGTGATACTTCACATCGCCGCCGCCCAGAATGCTCCTCGGGTCCACGTCCTCGAACTTGGCAAAAATATCGGCGGCGGACTTCCCAAACGTATTCACCATCACGTTCAGCCGCCCGCGGTGGCTCATGCCCATCACGGAACGCTCGGCCCCAAGCTCCGACGAGCGATTCAGCAGCTCATCCATAAACGGAATCAGCGCCGTCACGCCTTCCAGCGAAAACCGCTTGGTGCCCAGATACCGCGCCTGAATCACCTGCTCAAAAATATCGGCCCGCGTCAGCAGGTCGAGAACGTACTTCTGCTTCGCCGCATCCATCGCCGGAGCATCCCCCTCCAGCCGCTCCGCAATCCACTGGCGCCGCTCCGCCGAGGGAATATGCATGAACTCCGCGCCGATGGTCCCGCAGTATATCCGCCGCGCCGCGTCTGCATCCTCGCCGGAACCTTCCAGCTCCGGAACCGCCAGCGGCGTTAGAAACTGCCCCAGCGGATCGAGCCGCGCCTGCAAATATCCCCAGCGCCGGAACGAGTCGAATACCTGCTCCCGGGAGGCTGAGGATGAGGAGGAAGAGCGGGAAGATTTGGGAGCGCGATTTGCGATGGTCGTTGTGCTCATATCCGATTCGATGCCCGCGCAAAGCGCAAAAAAAACGGGCGCGCGCGGCACCGTACCGCTCATTCTACCGCGTTCAGTTACAGCGGGGCCACGCGATATGGCCCCGCTTACTCCAGCCTTACCTCAATCCGCCGGAAGCGAGCAGAGTCTCGCCCGTGACCCAGCGCGAATCGTCCGAGGCAAGAAAAACCGCGACAGGTGCGATATCGTCCGGCTGACCTGAGCGCCCCAGCGGGGTTTCCGCGATTGTATCGGTCTCCAACTCGCTGCCGATGATTCCGGCCGAGCGCGCGCCTTCCGTTTGCACCATCCCGGGATTGATGGAGTTGACGCGAATTCCTCTTGCTCCCAGCTCCCTGGACAGCACGCCCGTCACCGCATCCACCGCGCCCTTGGTTGCTGTATAAACCACAGATTGAGGCGGAGTCAGCCGGCTCACGACCGAACCAACATTGATGATGCTTCCGCCATCGCCGTCGAAGTATTTCGCGGCCTCCTTGGTGGCCAGAATCAGGCCCAGCACATTGGTGTTGAACTGCCGGTGAAATTCTCCCTCCGTGACCTCGGCCAGCGGCTCGAACTTGAACACTCCGGCGTTGTTCACCAGCACGTCTACCTTTCCAAAAGTCTTCTTCGTCTCAGCAAAAATCCGCTCCACGTCCGCGGCCTTGGCCACATCACCCTGCACGGCAAGGGCTTTGCCGCCCTTCTTCTGAATCGCGGAGACCACGCTTTCGGCGCCCTCCTTGCTTGAGGCGTAGTTCACCACCACAGCCGCGCCTTCCGCCGCCAGCGCCTTCGCTATGCCCGCTCCGATGCCTTTGGAAGCTCCCGTCACTACCGCCACCTTATTCGCCAGTTTGCTCATCTCTCTCCTTCTCGAAGCATTCTTTAATTAATTCATCGATACTTCGATAACTGTCGAATTGATGAGACACATGCAAACAACGATTCAGCGACTTTTCCACATTCCTAAATCTTTCCCAGATTTTCCAGGTAGGCGCGCAGCACGTCCCGGCGCAG
Source organism: Acidobacteriaceae bacterium (assembly GCA_035765555.1). Classification (GTDB taxonomy): domain Bacteria; phylum Acidobacteriota; class Terriglobia; order Terriglobales; family Acidobacteriaceae; genus Silvibacterium. The sequence goes on along the minus strand of DASTXK010000347.1, from coordinate 1,231 downwards.
CGTCAGATTGGCGTATTTGCCTTCGCGGCCAATCTCAATCAGTCCCGCCATCTCCAATTCCTTCATATGGTGCGAAAGCGTGGCCGCGCTCACGTCCTGGCGGGCGCGGATATCGCCGCAGGCCACGCAGTTGACGGAACCAATCTGCTTCAGAATCTCCACCCGCCGCGGATCGGCCAGGGCCTTCGCAATCAACTCCCGCTGCCGTTTTGAAAGCGCTTTTGTTTTGCCCGCCGCCATACCTCCCCATTATCCCTCACACAATACTGCCCGGCTCACAAACAAAGCCGGGCCTCCTCTACACAATCATCCGTATGGCCCTCCCATCCTCCACTTTGTTATCCTTGAGCAGGATTGCCATGCGCGTATTGTTTGCCGTTTTTGTGTTGTGCATTGCCGCGCTGGTCTTCACCCTCATGGCGTTCCGGAGGCACATCCGCAACCACGACGCGCAACCGGGCGACTCCCTTCCAATGACCGGAAGCGCCCGCGAAGATTCACTCAATCAGAACCAATAGAGACCTCGAAGGTCCTGGAGAAAACTTTTATGGCCGAAACGCAGATCCAGAAATCATTCCCGGCGGCAGCGCCATCCTTCCTGCCCAAATCGCGCGCGACCCGTGCCGTCGTGGCGGTACTCGCGGGAAGCGCGCTGCTCGCCGCCTCCGCCCACGTTTCCATTCCGCTCTTTTTCACGCCCGTGCCCTTCACGCTTCAGCCGTTCGCGGTGCTGCTGCTGGGCCTCATGCTGGAGCCCTCGCTGGCTTTCGCCACGCTGGTGGCTTATCTGGTTGAAGGCGCCGCCGGACTGCCCGTGTTCACTCCGCAAGGGCCGCTGGGAATTCTGCATCTTATGGGCCCCGATGGCGGGTTCCTGCTCGCCTATCCCTTCGCCGCTTTCCTGGTAAGCAAGCTGCGCCGCACTCTGCCGCGGACCTTCACCTTCGCGGCCGTTTCGGCGGCTGCGGGCGCCGTGGTTTATTTCCTCGGCGGAGCTTCATGGATCGCTGTCGTTATCCATCAGCCGATGAGCGTCGCGTTTGATCTTGCCGTGTGGCCGTTCGTCGCGGGAGACGCGCTCAAGGTCGTTCTCGCCGCCGCCATCGTCACCGGATACGCCCGCTTCCGCTCACGCAGCGCCCGCTCCGTTTAACGGTTGCGCCGTCCGTCGCCGCTGTACTATTCCCTTTTTCCTGCCATGCTCGCCCGGCAACAGTTTTTAGTTTGAAAG
>DASTXK010000346.1:0-3461 GCA_035765555.1 Acidobacteriaceae bacterium | reverse complement strand
CATTTTGAGGCGGGGGAAGCCGGCGGCGGGCTCGGCGCGGATGAACATGCTGTCTTCGCCGCCAATCAGCTCCAGCTTCTGCTGAAGCGTGAGCTTGGAGAGCATCGCGTCCACGCGCTGCTCAATGGCGGGCGAGTCGGGAGCGGGAGGATCATTAACGGGCTGTTGCGAAAGGGCGAGAGGCGCGGCGAGCGCGAGAGACAGAGCGGCGGCTGACAACCTGAAAAGTTGAGAGAGCAATTAATACACTCCTTGAAATAATTCCTCGCACAAGGCTATCGCATTTGTGCGAGATTCGTAAACTGAAGGGAATGTGATTGGAAAGGGCCTCTACAGAAGCGCCAGAAGCACCAGCCAAGACATAATAAAATCGCGGATACTCTATTGAATCCGAAAGTTAAGGTCACAATGCACAACACTCGGAAAGAGAGCAAGTCAAACCGCCGAAAAGAGGCCAGACAGTGAGCATCACTACTATCCACAACAGAATAATCCCTGACGGCAAATCCCTGTGGTCAGGAAAGTTTCATTTCCTAGTGCGGTCGGATTGTGACCTGGAATACCTCCAAGGAGCAATAGGAGGATTTGTCAGCGCAATCGCGTTGGCCGACTCTGAAGGCTCGTTTGTACAAATTGTGTTTACAGCACTCAGGAGCCGAAAGCTAGAGCCCGATGACGAATTTGATGAAATCGAAAATCTCTCCGAGAGATATCGGAATAAACACCTCTCTGATGAATGGACTGGGCTTTCCGATTTTGCGTTGGACACAGGTCGGGCTGTCTTTAACACCTTCGACCTTTACGACTCAGAGTAATCGAGGCATTAGATCAGGCAGGCATGAGGCTTTCAGTCATAGTTCCGGCGCGGAATGAAGAGGATTGTGTGGGAGAGTGTCTGCGTTCGCTTGCGGCGCAGCAGGAGGACGGCTGGCGGCTGGGCCAGGAGTGGGAAATCCTGCTGGTGGACGACCACTCGACGGACAAAACGCGGGCGATTGCGGAAAGCGTTCCTGGCGTGACCGTGATGGATGCTCCCAAGCTGGAGCGCGGCTGGACGGGCAAAAACAACGCGGTTTGGGCGGGCGCACAGGCCGCACAGGGCGAGTGGCTGCTGTTTACCGATGCGGACACGGTGCATGAGCCGGGGTCGGCGAGCCGCGCAGTGGTGGAAGCGGAGCGGCACGAGGTCGCGTTGCTGTCGTATTCTCCGCGACAGATTGTGCGCGGGCTGTGGCAGCGTGCGCTCATGCCGCTGGTGTTCAGCGAACTGGCGATGACCTATTCGATGGCGAAGGTGAATGATCCGCAGAAGCATCTGGCGGCGGCGAATGGGCAGTTTCTGCTGATGCGGCGCAAGGTATATTTCGCCAACGGCGGGCACGAGGCGGTAAAGAACGCCGTGCTGGAGGATGTGGCGCTGGCGCAGGCGGTCAAGCGGCTCAAGCAGGGGCTTCGGTTCCGGTATGCTCCAGAGGCGGTGGCCACGCGGATGTATCGCAGCCTGGGCGCGATGGTGGAAGGTTGGACGAAAAACCTGGCGCTGCTGTTCGGGAATACTGTGGCGCTGGCGGCTTGGCGGATGCTGGATTTTCTGCTGCTGTTCGGGCTTCCGGCGTTGCTGTGGTGGACGTATGTGGCGAGCGCGCGGCGGTACCTGTGGGTCATTGTGCTGCTGCTGGGGCTGCGGACGCTTTGGCGGTTTTATAGAAGAGTGGCGAAGTCGAATTTTCCTTTTCGTGATTACGTGCTGAGTCCGCTGGCGCTGCCGCTGTTCGCAGGGCTTCTGTATCGAAGCTGGTTTCGGCACACGATGGTGAAGCGGGTGAGCTGGAAGGGCAGGGAGTATGGAGGATGACTACGATCCCACCCTTGCCGCTCGCTACGCGCTCGTCAAGGATGGGGCACCCGGCGGTCAGATGTATCTAAATGGTGGGTAGGTCAATCTATTAAATAGGAATAAGCTGGACAGATGATTCTGCTTACTCGGAAGGCTGAATTCTCGGCATCGCACTACTATTGGGTCCCGGAGTGGACTGAGGAAGAGAACCGGCGCGCCTTTGGAAAGTGCGCGAACCGCAACGGCCACGGCCACAACTACACGCTGGAAGTGACGGTGGCGGGCGAGATCGACGCGAAGACGGGTTTTGTGGTCGATCTGAAAGAACTGAAAGACGTGATCGAACGCGAAGTGATGAGCGTCTACGACCATCGGCATTTGAATCTGGAAGTTCCGGAATTTGCCGCGAAGATGCCGACGACGGAAAACATCGCGATCGCAATTTGGAACCGGATGGACGGAAAAATTGCGGGCGCGAAGCTGCATCGGGTGCGGGTGTATGAGATGGCCGACCTGTTTGCCGATTACTACGGAGAGCAATGAGAGCGTATCTGGGAAGACGGTACCGGTTGAGCGCGTCGCACCGGCTGCATTGCGCGGAGTTGTCCGACGAGGAAAACCGCGAGGTGTACGGCAAGTGCAACAACCCGCATGGACACGGACATAACTATATCGTCGAGGTGAAGGTGGGCGGCGAGGTTGATCCGGTGACGGGAATGGTCTGCGACTTGACGCAACTGGACGACTGCGTGCGGCGGGAGATTCTGGACCGCTTCGGCGAGACCAACCTGAATTTGTATGAGGGCTTCGCAGAACAGGTGCCGACCACGGAGAACTTCACTATGAAGATTCAGCATCTGCTGAAGGGGGCCTTCACAAAGGCGGAGATCGTCATGGTGCGCGTTGAGGAGACGGCGAAGAACTCGTTTGAATATGTGGCCCCGGCTGAAATGGGAAAGGCGGTCCAAGGATGAACAGCAATAAACATGCGTCACTGGCGCTGAAGGAAGTGGTATTGGGCGGGACCGGGCTGGAAGAGTATTCGACGCAGGACCTTTATCGCGAGATATTGCGGCGCTTCGACGCCGACCCCACGCGGGATGGGCTGGCGCGCACTCCGGAGCGGGTGCAGAAGGCGATGGAGTTTCTGACCAAGGGCTATCAGGAGGACCCATCGACCATCCTTCGCGGCGCGCTCTTTGATGTGGATTACGACGAGATGGTGATCGTGAAGGACATCGAGATGTACTCGATGTGCGAACACCATATGCTGCCGTTCTTCGGCAGGGTCCACGTTGCATACATTCCCAAAGGGAAGGTGATTGGGTTGAGCAAAATGGCGCGTCTTGTGGAGACGTTTTCAAGGCGCCTTCAGGTGCAGGAGCGGCTGACCCGGCAGATCGCGGATGCGATTCAGGAAGCGATCCATCCCCAGGGCGTGGGCGTGGTGATTGAGGCACGCCACCTCTGCATGATGATGCGGGGCGTGGAGAAGCAGAACTCGTCTACGGTAACTTCGACGATGGAAGGCGTCTTCCAGAATCCCCAGACGCGGGCGGAGTTTTTGTCGCTGGTCAGAGAACGGACGCCGAGCGGGATCTGAGGTCCCCCACTCAAGCCAAAG
>DASTXK010000345.1:0-9821 GCA_035765555.1 Acidobacteriaceae bacterium | reverse complement strand
CGCGGTGGCGAGCACGCAGCTTGGGCTGTTTACGGCGGCGATCAACGCGGCAGTGGTCTATATGACGTGGGCCGATGGGCAGGGTTTTAAGCACTTTGGCGTGCGGGGCTGTTTCTGGTGGATGCGCTGGCGAGCGCGGTGGCGCTGGTTCCGCTGTTTTTGCTGATCAGAAAAGAACTGGGAAGAGCGCCGGACGAGGGAGTTGGGGCTGTGTCATAAATGTCTTCCCACTTGCGTAATATGGGCTTTTTTTTCATGCGCCATGGCATCTGAATTTTCTCAGCTTGGTAAAATTGACGCTTCAAGGCCTTGTGGTAACGCAATCGCTAGAACGGAGGCATCGTGAGCAACCCTATGTTCACGCACGTCTATTGCATTAAGACGGGCTGTCCTGCCGTAGACGATCAGTATTGCTATATTCCTCTCCCGCTTCAAAGCCCATTAGGAATATACGCAGATCAGCAATATCAGCCCACGGGTGAATGGCCTGCAACTTTTCTATGCCTTCGGCACGGGCGAGTGTCCGTAGATTGGCCCGATAGCATCCACCTCGAAACTGAACCGCGGTTCCCAGGTCAACCAGTACCCCCTCTCTGGAGAATTGAATGCGAATGTGCCCACCAAAACTGCGGAAGGACGCATAGCATCTATACAGCGCGTGCACCAGACCCGGAGACAATCTTGAAAGCCATCTCGCGGAGGAATCCGACCATACCTTGCGACGATCACATTTTGGTTTGGAGAGATGATTTAATGAGTCTGAATGAGTTTGCGTATGAATCTCCGATGCGGTAATATCCGCCTCTAAGAGAATCCGAGCTATGAGCCAGAAAACCCCGCTTGCTAGCGGGGTTTTCCTTCAGCCTTCCGCTTCCGCTATTTCTCTCTTGAAAACCGCGTGATACATCCATGGATTAGCGAACTCGTTACCCTTCCACTTCTGCGGGGTCGGTAGCGCCGGTAAGAACGATACAAGTTCCCAACCATCCCGCCCCATTTCGTTGAGGTGGTCTTGGATGATCTGTTTGCTTTCGGCAGAATCAGTAATTTTTCCGCCACCTGGAACCTCGTATTCCGTATTGAAGGTGATGACCCTGTATTCCCACTCCATCTATGCAAATGCCTCCCGTTTTTATGCCACCGCTCTCTCGCGTAGTTCGCGGACGCGGGCGCCCATGGAGTACTTCAGCTTGTCGATGCCGAGGCCGGTGACGGCGGAGATTTCGTAGAAGTCCAACTTTTTGCGCTTTGCCATGGCGCGGAGTTTTTTGAGCTTTTCGGGATTGGCGACGTCGGCCTTGGAGGCGATTACGATCATGGGCTTGTCTGTGAGGCCGTGACCAAAGCTCTCCAGTTCGCCAAGGATGACTTTGAAGTCCTCGACCGGGTCGGGCCGGCCGCTTGCGTCGGAGACATCGACAAGGTGGGCCAGAAGCCGGGTGCGCTCGATGTGGCGCAGGAACTGCACGCCGAGGCCCGCGCCTGTGTGCGCGCCTTCGATGAGGCCGGGGATGTCGGCGACGACGTAGCTTTCCTCATAGGGGGCCTCGCCGATGGAGACGACGCCGAGATTCGGCTCGAGCGTAGTGAAAGGATAGTCGGCGATCTTGGGCTTGGCGGCGGAGATGCGCGAGATCAGCGTGGATTTGCCGACGTTGGGAAAGCCGACCAGGCCCACATCCGCGAGAACCTTCAGCTCCAGGCGATAAACACGCTCCTCGCCGGGCTTGCCGAGTTCATATTCGCGCGGGGCCTGATGGGTGGGCGTGGCGAAGTGCTGGTTGCCGCGTCCGCCGCGCCCGGCTTTGGCGATGACGACGCGCTCGTCGGGGTGGGAGAAGTCGTGGACAAGCTCGCCGGTTTCAGCGTCGTAAAGCTGGGTGCCGACGGGGACTTTGAGGACGACATCGCGGCCTTCGCGGCCAGTGCAGTTGGATCCCATTCCGTGCTCGCCGCGCTCGCCCTTGTGCTCGGGGTTGTAGCGGAAGTACATGAGGGTGTTGTGGCGCTGGGAGGACTCCATGAGGATGTCGCCGCCGCGTCCTCCGTCTCCGCCCGAGGGGCCGCCTCTGGGGACGAACTTCTCGCGGCGGAAGGCCATGCACCCATTACCTCCGTCACCTGCTTTTACCCGGATTTTCGCTTCGTCAATGAACATTCTTGTCCTCAGTCTATCGAATCACGTTACTCTTCACTCACGAAATCAAGCGATTAGCTGAAGCTTCGTGGCGCCAACAAGGTTTGGGGGCCCGTTTGTCCGCCTGCTTTCCGCTGTCGCGAAACAACACAGCGGGAGGAGGGCCTGCATGAATCCGCATCGGTTTACGTGCTCTCTCCGGCTTGTGGTTCTGTCCCTTATCGTCATCGTCATTTTCTGCGGATTGCCTGAGCTTCGCGCCCAGTCGGAGATGGGAGGGTCGGTGGCGGGGCAGGTTTCCGGGCTTTCCGGAAACCACTTTCGCGCGCTGGTGACGCTGCGGAATGCCGCGACGGGAGCCGAGGTGCGCGCGTTGAGCGATGCCGCGGGGCACTTCCGTTTTGCGGAGGTCGAGCCGGGGGTTTATTCGGCGCGGGTGAATGCTCCAGGGACGGCGATTTGGCATGCTTCCAACATTATGGTGGAGATTGGCCGGACGACTTTTGTTGATCCGCGCATGACGGTGGCGTTTTTTTCCGGGCCTCCGGGGCGGGCGTCGTACTCTCCGGGGACGGATTTGACGCCGGCGGTCAGCAGCAACGTCGGCGAGTCCTATATAGATGCGCTGCCCAGCACGGACGGACACTGGTCGGCATTTGCCGATCTGGCGGCGGGGTCGGCCCCGGTGATTTCTGAGGATGAATCGGGCGTGTCCGCGAGGAGCTTTCGCGGACTCAGCCCGGCCATGAACGGCATCAGGCTGGATGGGGTGGACAACAGCGTCGCGTTTCGTGCGCGGGAGCGGGGGGTGACGGGCGGCGGATACATCACCGCGCGCGCGGCGGTCAGCCAGTTTCGGGTGAGCAGTTCCAACTTCTCCGCGGAGTCTGGAGGAGCGGCGGGAGGCTTCATCAGTTCCGTCACGCGGTCGGGCAGCAACCGGCTGCACGCGACAGCAACGTTTCGCGAGCGTAATGCGGCGTGGGGGGCGGCGAACGCCTATGCCCGCGTGATGGAGGCGGAACCGGCGGGGACGAAGACGACGGCGGACGGCGCGCCTGTTCAGTATCTGAATGGCGAGCCCATCACCTATGTTGACCAGCCGTATAAAGCTCCTGACCGGCAGCTGCAATTTGACGTTGATGGCGGAGGGCCGATTCGGCGGAACAAGCTGTTCTGGTTTTTTGCCGGGGACTACTCCAGGCGCGATCACCCGGCAGTGGCCCGCGCCGCCGAGCCGGAGATCTTTTTTGCGCCGCCGTCATCAAAGACCATCCAGACGCTTGCGGCGCGGATTTCGACCAGCAGCAACCCCATCTACACGAATTGCCCAGGCGCGAGCCTGAACGCGCGGGCTTCTTGCGCCTACACGGCGGTGCTGAACCAGCTTGGGAGCGTTCTGGGCCAGGTGCCGCGGACTTCGCGGCAAATCATTCTGTTTCCGAAGATTGACTGGCGGTACAACAGCCGGATCCATTTGAGCGGCGAATATAACCTGATGCGGCGCGATTCTCCGAATGGCGTGCTTTATGGGGCCACGGCGACGGATGGGATGGGGAGCTTTGGCGTGAGCCGGGTCAGGGAGAACTCTGCTGTGGGGCGGCTGGAGTATTTTCTGGCTCCGGCGGTGCTTTCGAACGCGCGTTACCAGTACAGCCGCGACCTGCTGTCGCAGATGGCCGCAGAGCCGACAGATTTTGAGAAGCCGTTTGCGGCAAATTCATATGGCCGTTCGCCGGAAATTTCGATTGATACGGGTGCGGGGTTCAACATAGGCGCGCTCTCGTCGGAGGGGAAGGCACAGTATCCGCTGGAGACGCGGCAGCAGTTTGTGGACGCGATTAGCTGGATCCACGGGCTGCATGATTTTCGATTTGGATACGACTACAGCCACGTTTCGGAGTGGATTGACGGAGTGGCCAACCAGAGCGGGGAGTATTCGTATTCGTCGCTGGCGAATTTTGTGGCCGATCTGCTCGCGCCCGACCGTTGCGATGGGACGACGACGGGAGTGGGGGACTATCCGTGCTATTCGTGGTTTCGGCAGACGCTGGGCTCTTCGGTTTGGAATTTTCAGACAGCGGATTACGCCGCGTATTTTTCCGACGACTGGCAGCTTACGCCGAGGCTGACGCTGTCGCTGGGCGTGCGCTACGACTACGAGCGCTTGCCGGACACGAACAAGCTGGTGGTGAACCCGGACATTCCACAGACGACGTATCTGCCCCATGACCGCAACAACTTTGGCCCGCGGGTGGGCTTTGCGTGGGACGTTTTTGGGTCAGGGCACACGATATTGCGCGGGGGATATGGGCTTTACTATGCGCGCGTGCCAAATGCGACGGTGTTCAACGCGCTGACTTCGACTGGGTCGGCACGCTCTGCTCGGAGCTATTTTTATCGACCGCTGGATGCGGGCGCGCCGCAGTTTCCGTATGTGTTTGCCGCGAATGAAACTCCGTACACCGACCCGAATGCCGCAGACCAATTGAGGTCAAGGCCGAACGCGGTTTATTTTGACCAACGTTTTCAGAATCCGCAGATTCATCAGGCGGAGCTTTCGCTGGAGCAGCGGCTTGGGCGCGGCTCGTCAGTCACGGCCACACTGATGGCTTCCGAGGGACGCGAACTGCCGCAGTATCTGGACCGCAACATTGATCTGAGCGCGGTAGCTCCGGTGAACTATGTTCTGGACTTTTCGACGAACCCGCAACATCTTGGGCCGATCCAGCAAGGCTTTACATTGCCGTTTTATTACCAGCGGCTGAACCCGAGCTATGGGCCGATTACAGACATTCTGAGCGAGGCCAACTCGAGCTATCAGGGGGCGATTGTCCGCTTCACGCGGCGGGCAGCGCGTGGAATTGGGGTCCACGTAACCTATACATGGTCCCATGCGATTGACGATAACCAGAGCTCGGGGACGTTTGCGAAGATCAACACGGTTTATGATCCGGCGAAGCTGGGCCTGGAGCATGGGACGTCGAACTTCGATCTGCGCCAGAGGGTTTCCGGCGCGGTGATTGCCCACGTGCCGTGGAGGCTCGAGGGATGGTTTGGGAAGGTGGCAGACGGATACACTTTCTCCGCTCTAGGTGAGTGGCGAACGGGGCTTCCGTACACAATGCGGACGGAAGGCTCAGTTCCGACGCCGCTGTGTTCCAACTACGACTGGCTCGCGGCGGGAGGGCCGGATGGAGGGTCGAACTGCCTGAAGGACGTGACCGCTCCGGGAGGCGTGATTACGGATGGAGCGCGTCCTGCTCCGGGACTGGGGGCGACCCTGAATGGTTCGGGCGGCGAAGACCTGATTCCATTGATTGGGCGAAACACCTTTCGCGCGCCGGGGGCGGTGGGGCTGGATTTGCGGGCGTCGAAGAGGACTTCGATTACGGAGCGCATTGGGGTGGAGTTTTTTGCCGAGGCGCTGAATGTGCTGAATCACCGAAATGTGACGCGGGTGCAGAACATAGGCTACCGGCTGCACAACCAGTCGAAGAGCGGGGCCTATCCTTACGCCAATACCGTTTCGTTGGTTTATCAGAGCGGATTGAAGACGCAAACAGTCGTCGATGCCGATGGCCAGAGTCACAAAGAATTGATTGGGAGTCCAACGGCGGCGTTTGGCGAGACGATCAATAGCAATAGCACCGGGCTGTATCATGACCGGAAGATTCAGGTGGGGTGCAGGCTGTATTTTTGAGGGCGGCGATGACGCGCCCGTTCGCGGAAGAACCGCAGATGTTTCGCTTCGCTCAACATGACATGGTATTGCTCAGGATGACGCAGAAGATAGGAAATCGTTTGTGAGGAAGAGGCGGATCCCGGCGACGCCGGCGGCCCCGGCATCGATGCAGGCAGGTGCATTTTCGGCAGTGATGCCGCCGAGGGCCAGGACGGGGATATTTCCAGCGGCGTGGACGGCGGCACGGAGAGCGTCGAGGCTCTGACCAGGGATTCTTTCGGATGGCTGGCCTGGCGCTGGCGGGGCGAGGATTTTCTCAAATACCGGGGCGTACAGAATAAGCGTGTTGGTGCTGGTGGCGTGCGGGTCGCGCTGCGATTCTTCGCGGAATTTCAGGACTTCCTGAACGGAGTGGCAGGAGTGGCTGAGGATGGCTTCGCGTCCGGATTGGGCGAAGAGCGCGCGGACTTCGGCTGCGGCGTTGGGCGGGCCTTCGGAGGGGAGGTGGACGCCGTCGGCTCCGGCTGCAAGCGCGATGGCGGCGGGGCCGCTGAGGAGAACCTTCGTGGTCTGGTTGATTTCGCGAACGGCGGAGACGATGGACTGGGCGAGTTCACGGAGGTCATCGGGAGCGAGGTCTTTTTCCCGGATTTGGATGTAGTCGATGTTGCGGGCGGCCCAGCGGCGGGCGAGGGGGATGAGGGTTTGATCCCACCCTTGCCGCAAAAAGCGCGGCAAGGATGGGGCACCAGGATTGGCTGAGAGGAGAGCGCGGTTGGTGATGGCGTAGAGGAGCATCGTATTTAGGGATTAGGGATCAGCCGTTAGTGATTAGCCAACAAATCTCGGGCTCGGAGGTCACAGAGTACCCATAGATATTCCGCAAGTGGATCCAACCGCAGGTTCTTCGACTACGTGCGTCGCGCAAGCGCGGCGCATTTCGCTCAGATGACATCAACTTGGGAATTAAGTCTCAAATTCATCAAGTAGATGTCTGCGAGCTGGTCATCTTAGATTTAAGATAGCGCGTGGTGGCATCTACGAGTAGAAGTTTTCGGAGAGTATGGCTCAATACGATTTGCTGGTGATTGGATCGGGGCCGTCGGGGCAGCGGGCGGCGGTTTCGGCGGTGAAGAAGGGCAAGAAGGTGGCCCTGGTGGAGATGCGGAACGTGGTGGGAGGTGTGTGCATCAACACTGGCACGATTCCCAGCAAGACAATGCGGGAAGCGGTGCTTCATCTTTCCGGCTACAACTACCGCTCGATTTATGGGATGAATTATCGCGTGAAGGAAAAGATCACGATGTCTGATCTTGCCTTTCGAGTGCAGCACGTGATTAAGACCGAAGTGGACGTGACGGAGGCGCAGCTTTCGCGCAACGGCGTGGACGTGGTGACGGGCGTGGCGAGCTTTGTGGATGGCCATCATGTGAAGGTCTGCGCGCCGGGCGGAGAAAGCGTCTTTGAGGCGGAGAAGATTGTGATCGCGGTGGGAACCAAGCCGGCGAGTTCTCCAAAGGTCCCGATCAACGGGCGAAACATTATTAACAGCGACCAGATCCTGGATTTGCAGGCGCTTCCGAAGACGCTGATTGTGGTGGGCGGCGGCGTGATTGGCGTGGAGTACACCTGCATGTTCGCGGCGCTGGGCGTGAGGGTGACGCTGGTGGAAAAGAGGCCGCGGCTGCTGGAGTTCGCCGATCAGGAAATTGTGGAGGCGCTTAGCTATCACCTGCGGGACAGCCGCGTGACGATGCGTCTGCATGAGGAAGTGGAAAGCGTCGAGGAGTTGGGCGATGGGACGGTGGTGGCGAATCTGGAGAGCAAGAAGCGGATTTCCGGAGACGCGCTGCTGTACGCTGTGGGGCGGCAGGGCAATATCGATGAACTGAACCTGACGGCGGCGGAGATCGAGGCGGACGCGCGCGGGCGGATTCCGGTGGACAAGGATTTCCGGACGAAGGTTCCGCATATTTTTGCCGTGGGAGATGTGATCGGGTTTCCGAGCCTGGCTTCGGTCTCAATGGAGCAGGGGCGGGTCGCGGTGGAGCGGGCGTTTGGCGATGAGGGCGTGCAGTCGAATCCGAGTTTTTATCCCTATGGAATTTATACGATTCCGGAGATTTCGTTCATAGGAAAGACAGAGGAGCAGTTGACGGAAGAGGATGTTCCTTACGAGGTTGGCGTGGCGTATTACCGTGAAATTGCGCGGGGACAGATTCGCGGCGACACGACGGGAAGGCTCAAGCTGATTTTTCACCGCGAGACGCGGAAGATTCTGGGCGTGCATATTATTGGCGAGGGCGCGGCGGAGCTGGTGCATATTGGCCAGGCGGTGATGGTGCTGGGCGGCGCGGTGGATTACTTCATCAACACGGTATTTAATTATCCGACGCTGGCGGAGTGCTACAAGGCGGCGGCGTTTAATGGAATTAACCGGCTGGCGCGGTTGGAAAGCTGAGGCGACGAGGGGGATGCTATGGCGAAGACCGTCGGCGTAGTGATGACAGACCGGATTGCGGCCGGGCTGATTGAGAACCACAAGATTGCGGGCGAGTTGCGGCAGTTTCCCGAGCGCCCGGAAGGGGACGCGGAAGAGAACGGGCCGCTGGTGGAAACTCCGGCGGATTCGCTGTGGGAAATGATTTGCGATGAGATTGCGGCGCTGGCCCCTAAGGGTTCGGGAGTGAAAGCTGTTGGCCTGGCGCTGCCGGGGATGATTCGCAGCGGAGTGGTGGAGGACTCGCCGAACCTTCCGCAATTGAAGGGCACGCGGGTGGAAGAGGCGATTCGCGGCGGGCTGGCGGAGCGGGGACTCCAGTATCCGGTATGCGCGATGAACGACGCGGACGCGGTGGCGGCGGGGCTGGCGGCAACGCGCGGGCACCTGGACCGGATGATTCGGGTATGGACGATTGGGAACGGGATTGGATATGGGAAGTTTCCCACATCGGATTGTCCTTTGGAGGGCGGACACATGGTGGTGACACTCGATCCCAAGGAGAACTACTGCGGGTGCGGCGGCAAGGGACATCTTGAAGGGATTATGGGATATCGGGCAATGCGGCTGAGGTTTATGGACATGGAGCCGCACGAAATTTTTGAGCACGCGCGAAAGGGCGACCGTCGCTGCGCGAATTTTGTGGACCTGTGGCACAGGGCGCTGGCTGCGGCAACGGCTTCGATGATTCATCTGGAAGGGCCGGGGCGGTTTTACTTTACCGGGCGGGAGATTGGCAGGCTGGATCTGGCGCGGCTGAAGGAACTGTTGTATCAGATGGTGAAGATGAGTCCCATGCAGAGCTACTCGCTGGAAGTGCTGCCGGAAGACCCGGCAATGGCGGTGATTGGAGCCGGGGCGGCAGCAGGCAACCGGTGACTAGCGAGACGTGTTCCCATCCATTCGCAAAGAGCGCGAAAGGATGGGGCACCCAAATCCTTCCGTAAGTGTGGATGTTAGACTCCGGGTGTGAGTCTAGAAGATCTTTCGCTGAGAATTGAGAAGTATTTCGCGGCCGGAGCGGCGGCTGTGGGTGACGCGGGCGCGATGGTCGCGTTTGAGAATCTGCGCGAGGCGCTGGAAAAAGGCGCGGTCCGCGCGGCAGAGCCCGACGCCAATTCGCTGACGGGCTGGCGGGTGAATGCGTGGGTGAAGCAGGGGATTTTATTGGGGTTCCTGCTGGGGTCGCTGGCGACTTCTGGCGACGGGCTGTCGTTTGTAGACAAGCATACGTATCCGGCGCGGCGGTTTACGGCGGAAGAGGGCGTGCGAGTGGTTCCGGGCGGCTCGTCGGTACGGGCCGGGGCGTATGTGGCGAAGGGCGTGGTGTGCATGCCTCCCATGTACGTGAATGTGGGCGCGTATGTGGACGAGGGCACGATGGTGGACTCGCACGCGCTGGTGGGGAGTTGCGCGCAGATTGGCAAACGCGTTCACCTGAGCGCGGCGGCGCAGGTGGGGGGCGTGCTGGAGCCGGTGAATGCGAGTCCGGTGATTCT
>DASTXK010000344.1:0-9862 GCA_035765555.1 Acidobacteriaceae bacterium | reverse complement strand
TTCGCGCTTCGAGAGCGGCCAACTCATGGCTAGAACATCGTGGGACAGCTTACTGCTTACGTCCATCAGGCACACTACGAGCGTCGCGACAAAAGTCACGGGGCCGTGGCCGTGCGGGAGTCGGCGTGAATGTGTAAGAACCGGCTTACACGGGCGGGCAATGTGGCAGAAACTGAAACGCGCGCAGGGCGCGAAACTGCCCTAGGGAAGGCAAAGCGCTTCCATGCGGAAGCATATGGGGTACTTCTTTGTAGTTATTGTTGGCCTAGTTTGGGGCATTGCTTTGTTAAGCGCAAGAACTTTCTTTATTACTGAAGCCAATTTCTACAAATGGTTCACCCTTTAGTAATTAACCGTCTCGGAAATGGACTGGGTTATCTCGGTTATCACAGTCCGAAAAGTGGGCATCTTACAAGGGGAGAGTTTGGCGCGAGGGATCATGGCTGCGGCTGGATACTTTCCGGATAACTGGACTGACGAGCCTCCGGCAAGACTGGCGGAAGTAATCTCACTGGAAGTTGATGAGCGTATCCGGAGGGAAAAGGGCCTCGACAAGACGGTAGCCGATTCGTTTCCGGCGAGCGATCCGCCCTCATCGATTCCGAACCCTCGCGGCGACGCGCTGTAGCGCGGGTCGGCCCACCCACTCACGAAATCGCGAAACTTGCCGAAGACGTGAGTGGGAGCCTTTCGATGAGCCATCAATACTTCAATGGGGATTTCGCCATTGGCGAAGCGCAGAAATGCAGACAGATGCTACTGGAGCAGACCGGGTCGAAATCGACCTGGTGCATTGTAACGAAGAAGGGATTCTGGCCGGCATCGTATTTCTTCCCCGGAGACGAGGACCTGGTTCGGGAAAAGCTGAATCACGGGCACGAGGTGCTGCTGGTCTTCGCCGTCGGCCCCAGACACGTGCTGGCAGGCGGCGACTATCAGGCGATGGATCCTGATTCAGCCCCGAAGCTGCTGCGCCGTCATGCCAGGATCGCGATGAAGGAGAGGCGGCTGGGCTATCGGCGCCTCTCCCGGATACCCACTTAGGTCAGTCTTGCGCCGAAGGACGACCCGCGTCTTGCGCGGCAAAAGCCGCAGGCTGCGCGGCGGGAGCAGGAGTTGTCGCGAGAAGCTGCCGCATTTTCAAATAAACGCCGTTGGTCCAGCCAAAGCCGATCTGGTTCTGCTTGTACCCGGCGGTGACTTGCACCTGGGATGACCGCGTCACCACGTTGTACTTTTCGACGATGGTCCCGTCGCGGGCGTAGTTGGCTTCGATGGTGCGGCTGAACTCGCGGGCGAGACGGGCGGCGTCGGTGTCGTCGCCTGCCTTATGCAGTCCGTCAATAGTGAGCCAAGTAACCGGGGCCCAGCCAAAAGGCAGGTCCCACTGCATTCCGGAGTCATAGGTGCTCATGGCGAGGCCTCCCGGATGCTCGAACAGCTTCAGGTTCTTCTCAACCGCGCTGGCCTGGGCAGGGCTTGCCGCGCCTGCCCAAAGAGGATAAAAGGTGGTCGCGTAGACATAGGTTGAGGGGCGGCGCTTCATGAAGTCGTAGTCCATGTAAAGGCCGAGCTTCGGGTTCCAGAGGTAGCGATTGATGGCGGCGCGACGCGCGGCGGCCTCGTTCTTCCATTGGGCGGCCTCGGAAGACTTGCCGAGCAGCTTGGCCTCGCGGGCCATGTCGAGTTCGTACTTGTAGAGCAGGCTGTTGAGATCGACTCCGGCGAAGTGGTGCGTGGAGCCGCTGAATGGGCCGAAGCGGAAGCTGGTGTCGAAGCCGGATTCGCGCACGGCGCGGTCGCCCTTGTAGAAGTCTCGGGTGAGCCAGTGTCCATCGACATGAGCATGGGCGCAGACGACCGAAATGGTTACGTCGCAACTCAGGGCGGCGACTTTGGCCTTCTCGGACGGTGTGGGGTGGTCAGGCAGGGTGACGAGATAGCCGGGGTCCTGCTTTGGGTGCTGGAGCAGCCAACGAATCAGGTCGGGATAATAGGTGCTGTCGTCTGTCAAATCCGGAACCGGCCCCTCGCCGAGGTCGTAGTAGCGGGCGAGGCCGGTGTTTCCGGCGCGGTGGATGGGGCTGGTCCACAGACTGTGGTCGCGGGTCTCGTAGCGATAGGCGCGGCGAAGCCAGGCGCGCAGGCGAAGGCGGTCCTGCGGAGTGTTGGCCCTGGCGGCCTCGGCTTTGTAAACGGCCAGCACCATGGAGCTGAGGAACGGCGGCTGCGAGCGGGTGAAGTAGTAGGTGCGGTTGGCATTGAGGATGCCGCCGTAGCGCTCAATCTCAAAGAAGAAGTTGTCGACCATGCCGCGCGCGAGATCGACGCGGCCATCACGCAGCAGGCCGAGGATGATGAAGTAGCTGTCCCATCCATACATCTCGTTGAAGCGGCCGCCGGGCACGACATAAGGATGGGGCAGATACAACAGGCCGGGCTCGGGGATTTCGCCGCGCCTGATCTGGCCGATGTGGCGGATCCGGACGGGCAGGCGCTCCACCCGCACCCCGCAGGCGGCTGGGAGCGCGGCCACATCTTTGGGGATGGGCAGATCTTTGGGAAGATAAAGGACCGGCGCGGCCTTTACCTTTGAATCGACCAGCGAGTGGCACTCGGACATGGAGCGGGTGAGGGAGTTCCAGGAGCTCCGAATATAAGCGTCAATGGGCTGGGGAGCCGGGAACGGCGCGGTGGTCTGAGCATAACCCGCGCAGGGCGCCAGCAAGGCACTGCAAAGCAGAACGGCTCGGAAGCGATTCATCTTTCCACCTTACTTGAACAACTCCGGTTGAGAGGACAATTCCAGCATCTCATGCGGGTCGCGGAAGTTGCTGAGGCCCACGCCGACCAGCCGGAAGCGTTGCTGTGGCCGGCGCTCGACACGGTCGCGGAGGGCGAGCGCGATGGCGGTGAAGGCCTCGCAGGAGGAGGGCGGCACGGCGGGCGTGAGGCTGCGAGTGAGGATGTTGAACTCCCGGGTCTTGAGCTTGAGGACCACGGTGCAGGGAATGCGGGCCTCGCGGCGAGAGGCTTCCCAGACCCTTTCGGCTAGGGCCCGGATCATGGGTTCGGTGTCCTCCAGGGGCACGTCCTCTTCCAAGGTATCTTCGGCGGAGATGGACTTGGTGGGCCGGTCGGAAACGACGGGACTCTCGTCGATGCCAAGGGCGAGTTCATGGAGGCGAAGGCCATAGCGTCCAAAGCGGTCCTCGAGAATGGAGGCTTCGACGGCGCGGAGGTCGCCCACGGTCTTGATGCCGACCTCGGCAAGCCGCCTCTCCGTGACCTTGCCGACCCCGGGGATGCGCCCGACGGGGAGCGGCTTGAGGAAGGCCTCGACCTCCTCGGGCTGGATGACGAAGAGGCCGTCGGGCTTCTTCCAGTCGGAGGCGATCTTGGCCAAGAACTTGTTGGGGGCGACCCCGGCGGAGGCGGTGAGGTGAAGCTCGTCGCAAATGGCGGCGCGGATGGCCCGGGCGACGCGGGTGGCGGTGGGCAGGCCGGACTTGTTTTGGGTCACGTCGAGGTAGGCTTCGTCCAGCGAGAGCGGCTCGATGAGATCGGTGTGGCGCTTGAGGATCTCGCGGACCTGCCGGGAGACGGCGCGGTAGCGGGTGAAGTCGGGCGGGACGAAGACGGCCTGCGGGCAGAGGCGCTCGGCGGTGAGGGCGGGCATGGCCGAGCGGACTCCGAAGACCCGGGCCTCATAGGAGGCGGCGCAGACGACCGAGCGGTTCCCCTTCCAGGCGACGACGACCGGGCGGCCGCGGAGGCGCGGGTCGTCCCGCTGCTCGACCGAGGCGTAGAAGGCGTCCATATCGACGTGGACTATTTTGCGCGCCATTTTTGTACTTCATACAAAAGACAGCTTTTAGCTGTTAGCTATTAGCTACTAGCTGGGCAACAGACAAGAGCCAACAGCCAAGAGCCAATAGGCAACAGGCAACAGACAAGAGCCAATAGCCAACAGCCAATAGGCAACAGGCAACAGGCGCCTATGGCGAATTTTAAGCGAAAATGGACCTGTCAAGAGGGTGATTTTGTAAGTCGCTGATTCTAAGGGAAATAAAATTTTCAAAACATGCATTTAATTATGGGTCAAATTGCTATTCTGAATATATAGGGTGAATTCGGACGTGGTTTGAAGGGCGTGGCTTGACGGGGCCGCGCCCTTCGTTTTTTGGGTCGAAATTCTCTTACTTTCGCGTAACCACCCCGCAGACGAGGACCTGTCTGTGGGGACCCCGGTTGGCGCGAAGGATGGGGCACCCGCATTTTTGAGGGGGAAGCATGATTCAGTTGTGCCGGTACATTTTGCAGGGCGGGAACCAGTGTCAGCAGGCGGCGATCAACGGCGAGAACTACTGCCGGCACCATCTGGTAGTGCGGCGGACGGTGGCGGCGAACACCCCGAAGCAAAATCCGTACCGGATTGAGAAGCCGCTGGCGCTGGTGTTTCCGGAAGACCGGGCGGCGCTGATGATCGACATTTTCGTGGTGATGCAGGCATTCAATGAGGGAGAGCTCGGACCCAAGGGGGCCAAAATTTTTACCCACCTGCTGCACGAGTGCGGGGTGATTCTGAGGCAGGGCCCGCTGTACGAGGTCGATTTGGAGAACGCGGTGCGGAGGGTGGTTGTGACTCCGGAGGGTGAGGAGATTGCGCCGGCGAAGGAGGTTCCGGAGGAGGACTGCGCGTCCAGCGATACGCGCTTCGCGCAAGAGCACGAAAGCATTGGCGAGAAGGCGGTCAGTGGTGAGACGGTCAGTGAGGAGTCGTCTCCCACATCTCTTCAAGATGTGGAGCACCCGAAAGTGGCTGTCCGGTGTGGGCCACCGTCGCTTCCCACATCTCAGAAGCGAGATGTGGGGCACCCGCAGGAAGAAGAGGCTGTCCGGTGTGGGCCACCGTCGTTTCCCACATCTCAGAAGCGAGATGTGGGGCACCCAGAGGTAAGCGGGGAAAGCGCCGATACTGTCCCCCACACAAGCAAAAGCAGCTTGTGTGGGCCACCCGATGATTTTGGAGGGTGCAAGGACCCGTGTTATATCGAAAATGTGACGCGGCGCAGAGAACAGTATCGGCAGTTTGCAACCTACGAACTTGCGGCGGGGCTTGATCCGCGGCCTTGGGAGGAATTCAATCCGGGCAAGTCGCGAGTACGAAAGCCGAAGACGATGGCGATGGCGAGGTGAGACGGATTTTTGTTCCTCGGCTTTTCCAATTGCCGCGCCGCTGATAAACTTTACCAAGTGTCTCCCGCCAATGTGGGGCTATAGCTCAGCTGGGAGAGCGCCTCGTTCGCAACGAGGAGGTCGGCGGTTCGATCCCGCCTAGCTCCACCAAACCATGGTTACAATTGTTCGCACGGCTGGTAACAAATCTGATTACGCCCGCCGGAGGTGTGTTGACTCCGGTGCTATTCTCGAAGTCTGAGGAATATGTCCTGTTTTTCTGCCGCATTGCGCCGCTGGTCGTGTGTTTTTCTGCTGCTTGCCTTTGGACTCGCTCTCGCCGGATGCGAAAAGTTTTCCGATCCCATTCATAAGCAATATGTCTACGTGTCGGCGCGCAAGGCTTTTTTGCGCGAGCGGCTGGCGGCGGTCACAAACCGCGTGGCCGATTTGACCAATGGCGAGCGGCTACAGGTGGTGGACCAGCAGCGGCGCTTCTACAAAGTGAAAACCGAAAAGGGCGCAGTGGGCTGGATCGATGACCTGCAGGTGATTGACCAGGCCGATTACGACAAGTTCATGGCGCTGGCCAAAGAGCACGCGCACGATCCTGTGGTTGTGACCGGAATTATGCGCGACCTGTCGAATGTGCATCTCGCTCCGGGGCGAAAAGCGGAGCACCTGTATGTGCTTCCTGAAAACACGCATGTGGAGCTGCTGCGGCGCGCGTCGGTGCCCAAGCCTGTGCCCGCGCAGGCCGTGCCGAAACCGCTGCCGGATGCGAAAAAAGCCGCTCCGAAAAAGAAGGAAAAGCTGGACCCGAATGCGCCTCCCTACATTCCGCCGGGACCTCCCATGGAAGACTGGTGGCTGATTCGCGGGCCGCAGGGCCAGACGGGGTGGGTGCTGTCGCGGATGATGGACATCAACATTCCGCGCGAAATTGCAGGACTGGCCGGGACGCAGCGGTATGTTGCGGCCTACAAGCTGTCAACGGTGAATGATCCGGAGTCGAAGTTTCCGAATGGCGAAGCGCCGAATTATGTGGCCGTGACCAATGCGTGGAACCAGGGGCTGCCGTACGACTTTGACCAGTTGCACGTCTTTACGTGGGTGACGAAGCACCATCGCTATGAACTGTCGCTGCGACAGCGAGGCATCGAGGGCTATCTGCCCATCACGATTGGAAGCGGCGTGTTTAACGGCAAGACGGAGCCGACCTTCAGCTTCCGCCAGGCGGCCAAAGACAACGCGGTGCAGATTGATCCGGTGACGGGCGCGGCGGTGGCGGGACACTACGACACCGTGACCTATCGGCTGGAGGGGAACCTTGTCTACAAGGTGGACGTTGGGGACGAGAGCGCGAAGAAGAAGTGAAAGCTGAGGGCGGACCGGAGTCCGCCCTTTTGCTGATGCTGAGTGCAGCTTAAAAGCGCAGGCCCACGGTGACGGGCATGAATTCCGTGGTTCCGGAACCGTAGGGGTTTTTGGAACTGGCCAGAGGCGAATTGACGTAGACGTACCGGGTTTCCGCAAAGAGCTTGGCATTGCTGTAGTCGCCAAAGGCCTTCCAATAAAGGCCAAGGCCGAGGTTGGCGCCGAGCTGGTTGCTGGAAGAGTGGGCCACCGTGACCGGCGTGTAACCCGAGTAGCAGTAGAAATAGTAGTAATCGCACTGGGTTGAGAGCGCCGGCTCGGTAAAGTTTGTGACCTTGCGATAGAAGCCGCCGCCGCCGGTGACGTAGGCCCCGAAGCGGGGCGACACGGGCATATAGACAATCGGATCGAAGGTGAACGACCAGATATTGATGTTGCCGCCGAGTTGCGGAATGCCGTTGTCGATGGCGAGGGCGGTGAGCGTGTGGCCGGGAATTTTCATGCGGTTGAATTGATATTCAATGAGCGCGCCGAAGTAGCGGCTGAAGTTCCAGCCTGCGCCGACATTGACGTTGTATCCCCAGGTTTCCCAGTCGCGCGAGGCATTGCCGATGGGCGCGGTGGGTCCGGCGCCGATCTCAAAGGCGAAGTGGCTCCAGTTGCTGTTGTAGTAAGGGTATCGCCGGTTATTGCGGCGGCCATATTGCCCGTATTGCGCTGAGGCTTTTGCGCTGGGGGCGGCGGGCATGTCCAGCTTGGCCAGGGCTGCCTGCCAGTCGGAGGAGCTTGAGTATCCCGGAGAAGATGAAGATGAAGTGGTTTGCGCCTGGGTCGCCCCGGGAAGAGCAACGAGAGCGATGGCGGTAGCGACAATGGCGAGGCGGCTGAAGAAAGTCCGCGGAAAAAAGCAGGTGGAAACCATAGAGGAAAAACTCCTTTTCGGGTTTGGTTCTGCAAAGCGCGTGGGCCCGCTTATGTAGTTAACACTCAGTTGATGAATTAGACTCGCGCGCCGTTGCTTTTGTTTGCACCAGTTACAGGTTCTGAAAGCCCTCATCTAGTGGGATGCGGGTGTTTATCTTCTAGATAACGTCAGCTCCAGCCCGCCCACAATGGAGCGGCCCTGCATCCGCACGCCCTCAATTTCCTCGTAGCCCGTGTTGCTGAGGTTGGTCATCTGGAGATAGGGATGGATCCAGCCGCGCTCGCGGGCGATGGAGAGGTCCCAGACCGGGTAGGCGGCGCGCTGGTAGCGCTGGACGACCTCGACACGGTTACGGGCGACCAGGCCGGCGAACTGGCCGATCCACTCGGCGCCGGCATTGTTGACCGGGTAGTTGAAGATGTACTCCGACTGCTGGCCGTGCAGCGCCGCCTGCGCGCCGTGGATCGCTGTCCAGGAAAAGCGCAGCATTTGGCGCGAAGTGGCCTGCCAGTTCACCGAGCTTTCGACTCCGGTAAAGGACAGGCCGCTGATGTTGGCGGCGCGCCATTTTTGGCTGGGGTCGGGACGGACGTAATCAATGGCGTCGTGCTGGCGCGAATAAAAAACCGTGAGCGAGGCGGTGACGTTTGGGCCGGCGTACCAGTCGGCGCCGCCCTCGCCGGACCATGCGGACTCAGGCTTGAGGTTGGCGTTGCCGATGGTGGTGGGGTCGCTGTAATAAAGGTCGGTGTAGGTGGGCAGGCGAAAGCCGTAGCCGACGGCGGCGCGGAGCTTCCATTGATGGCCGAGGAAGAGGCTGCCGGAAAGGTCGGGGCTGAAGACCGACTGCGGCCCGCCGCTCAGCAGTTCTTCGCGCGCGCCGAGGGAGAGGGTTCCGCGATGGCGGAAGTGGAGGTCGAGGCCGGCGTATCCGGCGCCGCGATTGCGGGCGTGGCGGCCAAGGTTGTTGCTGTTGATGGCGTCGCCCTGAAATTCAAGTCCATAGAAAAGGCCAGAGGCGGAGGTGAGGGATTCGCGGCGGCGGACGACCGCCTGCCAGCTTGTGTCAATGTGGTTGTTGGCGTAGATGCCGGGCGCGTTGCGGAAGAGGATGAAATTATCGGTGTGGCGGCGATAGCCGAAGGCGGCGCGGGTCTTCGGGCCAAGCTGCTGGCTGGCGGAGGCGAACCATCCCTTGGTGCGCTCCCATGACGGATAG
Source organism: Acidobacteriaceae bacterium (assembly GCA_035765555.1). Classification (GTDB taxonomy): domain Bacteria; phylum Acidobacteriota; class Terriglobia; order Terriglobales; family Acidobacteriaceae; genus Silvibacterium. The sequence continues at coordinate 1,163 of DASTXK010000344.1, read as the reverse complement.
TTGCCGTAAAACTGGTCGGCGCCAAAGGCGCGGTCACTGCCCGCGAGCAAAATGCTGGTTGCGCCGAGTGCGGAATTGTATCGGGTTTCGCTGCTGGCCGACTCGGTGCGGTAGTCGCGGTCGGCGATGAATCCAGTGGAGAAGTTGCGCGCGCCGGTGGCGGCCTCGCTCCATTTGCCGTGGACAAAGTTGGCGATGGCGGCCTGCTCGTTTTCGCCGTAGTTGCCCGCGCCCGCACGCAGAGACAGGCTGCTGCGCGTGGGCACGGCGGTGATGAAGTCGATGACGCCGCTGAGGGCGTCGGCCCCGTAGAGTGTGGAGCCGGAGCCGTGAAGCACGTCGATGGTTTGCAGCGCGGCCAGCGGGACGGGGAGATCAAGATTGTGGTGCGAGGTCTGCGCGTCGTTGATGCGAAGTCCATTGAGCAGGACGAGGGTCTGCTCAAACGAGCCGCCGCGCAGGTTGATGTCGGCCTGGACGTTTCCTGCTCCGCGCTGCTCGATGAACACGGAGCTGTCGGTGCGGAGAAAGTCTTCAATGGTGGGCACGACGAGCGGGTGCTGCTTTGTATCAATTACGGTTACAACCCGCGAAGACTCGGCCTCGCTCACCGGCTCGGGACTGCCAAGCACGACCACGGTGGAGGAAACGGAAGGCGCCTTCGGTGCGGGCTGTTGCTGCGCGAAGGCGAGTCCGGCGCAAAGCAGCAGGGCTGCGCCTGCGTACTTTGGAAGCTTGATGAATGCAGTGTGAATCGTCGTGCCTCGTGCTGGGGGATATGCTGCTGTTGCCCGGGGTCTTTTTATTCTACCGGGTGTGGCTCGGGAACCGGCGGAGCCTCCACCGCGGGTTCCATCTCTTTTGCGCGCGCTTCGAGATAGACGTCAAGTTTGTAGCCCGCCTCCGTCATGATCTCGCGTGCGTTTTCAATTTCGGCTTCGATCTCGATCACTACTTCAAGCGCGCGCGAATCCTCTTCGGCAGCTTCCAGCAGCGCGGGCAGTTGCAGGTTGTCGATCAGATCCTCGAAGCCTTCTTTGTTGACCCAGGTCACGCCATCCGATTCATGAATGCCGGCGAGCCAGCGAACGTCGCCGTCGTTCCAGAAGTCGCGAGGCTGGGGCGCGTCGGCTTGCAGCAGCAGAGCGCGCACCTTTGCGGCG
>DASTXK010000343.1:0-3850 GCA_035765555.1 Acidobacteriaceae bacterium | reverse complement strand
CCCGAATGAGCCACCTCTTACTCAGCCAATCACGCGCTCATGGCCTGGCTATGCGCCGAGCTGCGGGTGAGTCTGTGGACAAAGTGATAAGGGGGCCAGGGGCCGGAAAGCTGCATTTGGCAGTCCTTGAGGGCAACGCTGGCGCTGGAGTACTTATTCTGGTAGCGCTCAACACACTTGTTTTCAATGAGGTGCGCGATATCCAGCAGCATCTTCCCAGCGTCGGTGCGCTTGCAACTGACCTCCTCCGCAAGGGGAGAAAACATCCTGTGCATCTGGACTGAAACCGCGCGGGCCTTGGTCTGCCGCTCCCGCTGGAGCGACGCGCTCTCTCGCAGGTTGGACAGATACTGACGGCCTACAGTTCCGGCATCGGGAATCGCCCGCCGAACCTGGTCCGGGCAGCAGTCGTCCAGCATGACCTTCAGGTGCATCTCCGCCTTGCCCCGAAGCCGGTCGATGTTGGCCAGGAACTGCCTCTGGTTCGACCGAATGGACCGGCGCAGGGCCTCATCATCAGCAAAAACCGTTCCAAAGCGGAACGGCAGCACGGTGGAACTCTTGAAGCACTCGGCAATGACCCTTGCGTGGTCCATTGCGGCCTTCTGGTTTAGAGGATCGAGCGGTGAGTGTTCGCTTACGATCACTGCTAAATCACTAGCTGGGTAGAGGAAAACCTGATTTTCCTGAATTCCTGAAACTGCTTCAAAAGGGATCGGCTTGCGGTGCCGAAGAAGTTCAGGAAACGATTGTCTTTCACTGATGCAGTAGGCGTACCATGCCATAGAACATTGCTCCGCGCTGGCTTAAGGTAGATTGAACTTCGGAATCACTGCTATACGGTTTATGGTGATCGGACCGGCTTTCGTGGGAGATGCCGCCCTGCTGACTAACTTGCACCGTATCCTAGTCCCGCGAAGAAACGACTGGCAACCTTCGCGATGCAATTCAATCGGCAAAGTGAGCAGAAAAGCAGGAATTTGCTTTCATATTATGAAAACAAGTTTCCATATAGCTGAATTAAGCGCAGAAATGGCGAAAGCCGAGGCATATTGGGCCTCGGCTTCCAAGCCAACCAGCTTTTGGTTTTAGCGCCCATGGGCCAGCAGAATCGCGACCAGCAGGATGAGGACGAGTACAAGACCTCCCAGCCCGGCACCCACGATGCGGACCAGCCTGCTCATGGACTCGACGTTCTCGACCAGATCAGAGTCCGAAGACTTCGATTCCAGAGACTCCCGAATCCGCCCCAACTGCTCATCCATGCGCTTGAGCTGGAGCGTGTGATCCTGCACGGTGGTTCGAATCTCGTATTGGACCAGCCGCAGCCCGGCAACATCCTGCCGCACCTCGGCTGGAGCGCCCGCGTCGGCGGAAAGACCCGTTTCACCGGCCGGGAGCGTTTTGGCCATCCAGGGAAGAACTGATCCGATCCGGAGAAGCGCTTTCCAGGCTGAAACCCATTCTTCAGGTGGCTTGCTCGATTCGTCGATGTTTTCGCCCTGCGCTGCCGCCGGGTAAGGCGGTTTCACGTCCCCGTTCAGCCGGGCTTCCGCACTTGCCGCAACTTCTCCGGGCGCGGAACCGTTCCAGAATCCCTCGCGAGCAAAGACGCTTTCCGGCTGATGCGCGGTTTCGGGTGCGGCCGAAACCGTCTCAGGAGCAGCGGCTTCGGGCACAGGCGAGCTCTCTTCGGTCTGCGGCTCGGATACAGCCGACTCAACCGGCTGCTGTTCAGGCTCGCTGGCAGGTGAAGGCGCAATCGCGGCCTGCGGCGCCGCCGCCTCAACCGCAGGCGCGACAGGTTCCGCTGCTATCGGCGCTTCCTCCGCGACCGACGCGGTGCTTTCCGGCCCGGCAACGGAAGCGGACTCCAACTCCGCCGCGATGGTTAATGATGGAAGTTCGGGCGGCGCCAGCGCTTCCTCTGGGGCAGTTACCCCTGCCTCCCGTATTTCCTCAACCGCCGCAGCGATCCCAACCTGGCTTGCTTCCGCGACCGGGGCGGGTGAGGCATCAAGCTGCGCTGGCGCGTCTGGGGCGCTCTCTGCGGGCGCCGCGTCCCGGGACTTGAGCACCTTGAACGAGAACGGCAGAACTACCCCATCCTTGCCGCTTACCTCTGTCGGTTCAATCGACTGCACGACCCAATCACGCGCGATATCGGCCTCGGTGATGGGCCGGTCCAACATATCCGAGGCATGGAAGCTCTCTGAGAAAGCACCCCAGCTCGGCATCGGCTCCACCACATAGGGGGCCGGCTCGCGAGAGATATCCTCAATCGCCACCTCATCCGGCGATCTCCGGGCGGCCGGGTCCGCGGCCAGATTCGTTTTTCCGTAAAACTCCTCCGCGACAGCGGCCGGCGAAGGTTTCCGTGGTTCGGGCCGCAAAACTTCCGGCTCTCTCTGGCTTTCGCGGGCCGCAGACATCTGGAGCACTTTGGGAGCGGGTTCCATTGCCGGCGGCGGAGGCGGTTGAGGCTTCAGCCGGCGGTCTTCGGGGACCCAACACACGTCGTCCGCCGTAACTTCGCTTTTTCCATTGAGCGCCACCGGTTCCACCTTGACGACCGGGACCGCGGGGGCGCCGCACAGGTCTTCCGCGCCGAATTCGCCCGCCCATTTCACAGGCATCGGTCTTTCCAAGGGTTCGGCTACCGCGACCGCGATGTCACTTTCTTCTTCGTAGGCCAAACTATTTAATTGGAGATTGATCGGCTTTCTTGCGGAGATGACCTGCATCAGCCAGTCCGTCGCCTTTTTCCGTGTGGAAGGGTCGGTTTCAAGCTCCTCATCCTCGAATTCATCTCTCATCATGACTTGCACCTGCGTTCAATATAGAGTAAGGGGCCCTTGCAGCATCACCGGCACAACCCGGCATTTGCAACATGGTACATAGATTGATATCAGCAGTAACGCAGGCAGGAGATATGAGAACTGCGGAAAGGAAATAACTACAAACTTACAAACCTAGGCCCGACTGCTGCCTTGGCAAATCGGCGCCGTTACGCCTGTTCCCTGGCGGCCTCCGCCTGCTGGCGGAGCGCATGGACCACGACACGCAACATATCCTCTTCCGGAGCGGGTTTCCCCGTCCAGATTTCAAACTGACGCGCGCCCTGGTGAACAAACATTTCAACTCCGGTGATGACCGGAATACCTTTGTCGCGCGCCATCTTGATTAAGGGCGTCTCCAGCGGATTATAGACCAGATCAAAGACCAGGCGCGCATTTAATTCTTTGGAGTCCAGCAGATTCTGGGTTTTGGATCCGGCCATGCCCGCCGGAGTCGCATTAATAATGACATCGAAGCTGGTCTTGGCCAACTGCTCCCGTTTGAAACTTTTGGCCTTGGCCTGGCGGGCGAGCTTCTGCCCAGCCTCGGGCGTGCGGTTCATGACGAAGACCTCCGCGCCCTTTTCCTTGAGGCCGAAAACCGCTGCCCGCGCCGCGCCGCCCGCACCCATCACCAGCACCCGAGCGCCCTTCAGCGGAAGCCGCCGCTCCAGCGGACGCACCACCGCGGCCACGTCCGTATTAAAGCCGTAGAGCTTTCCGTCGGCGGACCGGACAACCGTGTTACACGCGCCGACCTTTTCTGAAAGCGGATCGGTCCTCTCCAGATGCTTGAGGATTTCCGCCTTCAGCGGCATGGTGACGGCAAGTCCGCTGATGGGGACTTCTTTCACAAGCGTCATCAGGTCGCTGAGCCGCGTCGCCTGGAGCGCCAAAAAGACACCGTTCACCGTCTCGCGACGAAAGGCGGTGTTCATCATGAGCGGGCTGAGCGAGTGCTTGATAGGGTTCCCAGCCACTCCATAGACCTTGGTTGCCGCGTCAAGCTGGTC
>DASTXK010000342.1:0-4848 GCA_035765555.1 Acidobacteriaceae bacterium | reverse complement strand
CAACCTCGTCCACAAGCCCTATCCGCAGCGCCTCCGCCGCCGAAATCATCTCGCCGGTCAACAGCAGCTTGAGCGCCGCACCCTTGCCCACCAGGCGCGGCAGCCGCTGGCTTCCGCCATAGCCGGGAATCAGCCCCAGCTTCACTTCCGGCTGACCCAGCTTCGCCGTTTCGCCGGCAATGCGAATGGTGGCAGCCAGCGCCAGCTCGCATCCGCCTCCGAGGGCGAATCCGTTGATAGCGGCGATCACGGGCTTGCCCAGCGCCTCCAGCTTGCTGAATATCTCCTGCCCACGCAGCGCAAGCGCCTGGCCCTCCAGGCCGGACAGCCCGGCCAATTCCTGAATGTCCGCGCCCGCGGCAAACGCCTTTTCACCCGCGCCGGTCACGATCACCGCCCGCACGGCATCGTCCACGGCGAGTGCATCAAGCGCCGAATCCAGTTCCCCCAGCAGCGCCGCGTTCAAGGCGTTCAGGACCTTGGGCCGGTTCAGCGTGATGACCGCGACGCCATCCGAAACGTCTATCAGAATATGCTCGTAATGCATGACGGATGAGTGTAGCAGATGCGGCCCGCACGCTTCCCCTCTTTACCCCTTCGTTTTTCCGCTTTACGCTATTCTGGAAGTGCCCACATCATGAATCGGTCCCGCCTCCTCCTTGCCCTGTTCGCGCTTGCCGCGCTCGCCGGCGGCTGCTCGCGCAGCAATAACAATCCCAACTCGCCTCAACAGGTGAAGGCCGCCCAGCGTGAACAGGCGGCGGACCGCATCTTGCTGGAGCAGATTCCGCCGCCTTCCAAGACCCGCTACATGGCTATCCACACCAAAGATAGCTGGGACAATCCTTTTCTCGTGGTTTCCAGTAAGACGGTTTCGCTGCGGGTGATGAACCCCGCGCCGCCGACCAGCAGCCTGCTGCCCTCCGGCAGCATGATGCAGCCGAAGAGCGCGCGCAAAAACCTTCTGGAATTGCGGCTGTCGAATCTGGCCGAAGCTCTGGCCTCGATTCCGCAGGAAAGCTGGCCCTACGGACGGGTGGTCGCCGTGCAGGAAGACCCCGCCGAAGTGAGCGCCGACCGCGTGCAGGTGCGGCGCAACATCGAAGCCACCATGCAAATGTTGAACAATCTTGGAATTGTGGCGTACGAGTGGCCTTCGGGTCGTAATTGATCGGCGCGCTCAGTGCTTAGCGCGCGCGTCCTCGTCGTGGATGCGGCTGGCTTCAAAGCTGATGATCTTCCACTGGCCATAGCGCTTGTTGTAGACGCGGGTGTAGCGGTAGTTCCCGCTGATGTCGCTCTGGCCATTCATGCCCGTCAACTCGGCGCGCGAGGTCACGACGGCGGTATTGCCGTAAATCCGAACCTTGATGTCGCTCAGGTCGAGGCTCTTGATGCGGAGGGTGCCGGCCCGGCTCTGCGCAAGCTCCTCGGCTTTGGTCTCCACGGTCCCGTTGGCGCTGATGCCGAGATAGTCATCCGCCAGCAGACGATCCATCACCCGCACATTGTGGTGGATGACCGCGTCGCGCCACTGCATCTCCAGCGTTTCGATGTGCTTTTGAAGGTCGTGGGAACTGCGATGGGGCAGCCACGCCCAGGCCGGATTCGCGAACAGCAGCAGGAGACCCACCGCCAGCATTGCGGAAGTTGTTCGGTTCCATGAAGTTCGCGGTACAGGGAGACAACGGCGCATGTGCGTACCGGATATTAGCCCGCGCTCCCGTAAGCAGTCAAAGGGAAACGCCGAAGCCGGGATTTGAGCGGGCAGAGTACGCATTTTGGCGATCAGGCGGCGGACGCCTCCGCTACCAGATTACTTGGATGCTTTTGTAGAGACGGAATTTGGGAGCGGGGGTCACTACGGGGATATTCTCAGCCATGGCCTGTGCGATAAGCTGCCGATCAAAGGGATCCCTATGATGAAGCGGTAGATGAAACAGGTGGAAGGCGTGATCGGCTTTCCAAGTTAAAACCCGCATTTGCAGGTCCGTGATTCCTTCCCTTGCCGCTTCCCGATCGAGATCAAGCTTGCCCACCGCAAACTTGATCGCCATCTCGGAAATCGAGATTGTACTTAATTCGCAGATTGTCCCAGGGTCGAAAAGAAGTGAGACCGCCCTTTTTGAGAGCAACTCAGGCGCCTTAAGCGCACGGATGAAAACTACCGTATCAAAAAGAAGCCGCACTAATAGGATCCGTTCAGAAACGCCTCAACTTCTTCGTCAGACATAGGCTTCCACCAGTCAGGATCGTGAATCACAATGCGATCCCGCATCGTGCCCAACTTCACATTCTTTTTCGCCGGCTTCTTGGCAGGCACCAGGTCAACCACAGGCTCGCCGCGGCGGCAGATGGTAATCTGCTCACCCTCTTCCACCGCCTTTAGAAGTTCTGTGAGGTGGTTTTTCGCTTCCGCCACGCTGACCTGCATATCTTCAAGATAGCCATTTCAAATGGCCATGGCAATTTACGCGACCGCGGTCAGGTTCTCCGTCCGCCGCTCCAGCATCCGCTGATAAAGGCAGCCCACCACAAATTTCTGGAAGTGTTCGGAAGCGGAGTGGGCGTCGCGCGCCGCCTGGTCGCGGTACTGCTCGTAGATGAAGACCGTGTCGGGGTCATCCTCCAGCGTGTGCGGAACATAGCTTACACAGCCCGGTTCCAGACGAGAGGCCGCCGTAAGCGCGCGCAGCGCTTCCTGTATCTCCTCCCGGTCTTCGGGCTTGAACCTCATGCGGACGGTAAAGCTAATCATTTTAGGTCTGGTTAATCTCCGGCCTGATTGCCCCGCGCGACCAAGACCGGCTGCGATGCGAGGGAGGAAGGCCTCTGACCTCGCTGCCTTGGGGAGTGTCTCCTGAATCGTTCGGACTTCACTCAATCTACGCGGGAAAGGCCACTGCTGCAAGTTCGCGAGGTCGCATCGTGCCAAGCCTCAGTCCAAAGACGGGAGGACAGCCGGAATGAGCTGTGCTTCTCGAAACTTTGAATTTCCGCATCGAAAATAGCTGCCGCCCGCATCCGGTCGTCGTTGCCCCGCAATGCGGCGACTCCATCCGCTGTCCATGTTTGTCCGTGAAGAGTGGAGGCAAGCGTTCTGAGCTGTTCAGCAGTGCGCGATCCAATATCTACAAACAGAAGCTTGATGCGGCCGTGGCTGTCCAGAACAGTGGCCGGTACGAGGCTCGACTTGCGGACGGCCTCAAGAACTTCGGGCAGCGGGTGGTCTGTGTAAATCATCCATAATTTGTCCGGGCCATGGTTCCGGCGGATGAAGGAGAGAACATACTCCTGATGCGTATACCTTCCAACCAGCGAGGCCAGATATTCGCTCAGACCGCTGGTCAAGTCGGTTTCGATGACCAATGAGTTTTCGGAATCTTTGGCGTTTACTCCGAGGGCGTTATTGATCCGGACCGAATGCGTCAAGGAGCAGGAAGCGCGATCGGCGACCGCGAGAGCGTTTTTCTGTTCAAAAGAGTCGAAGCTGCGGCGGGCGTCCTCGTCCGTCATGTGTGATCTGGTATTCGCACTCACAAAGACGTACGACTGCGCGATGGCGTACGCATCGGGGATGGTCTCTGAGTCGAGCGTGCCGAGACCAACCGCAAAAACAACCAGGATCAGGAGCGCTGATCTGCCCACACGCTCAGCTTTCCCCAAAACCAAAAGAACCGCCTCCGGGCACATGCGAGTGCGCCGGTGTTCTTATGATATCGCCGCCTCAAGCGATTGCAGCGCCTCCGTGAAGGCCGGAAGCGTGATGGTCTGTTCGCGATCAGGCCCGGTGGAAACCATTCCGATGCGGGCGCCGGTCTCGCGCTCCAGAAAGGCGAGATAGTCGCGGGCAAGCTGCGGAAGCTGGTCGTATTCAGTAGTGTTCTCGGTCGGCTGCTTCCAGCCCTTCAGCCTGGTGTAGACCGGCTTGATGGCCTCCAGACCGCGCACGTCCGCCGGCATGGTATCGACGCGCTTGCCGTCAATCTCGTATCCGGTGCAGACGGGAATCTCGTCCAGCCCGTCGAGCACGTCCATCTTGGTCACAACCAGCCACTCGATTCCGTTGACCTGCGTGGCGTAGCGCAGCAGCGGCAGGTCGAGCCATCCGCAGCGGCGCGGCCGCCCCGTAACGGCCCCGAATTCATTCCCCAGCTTGCGAAGCTGCTCGCCAGCCTCGTCATGGGATTCTGTCGGGAACGGCCCTTCGCCGACGCGCGTGACATAGGCCTTGGTCACTCCGATCACGGTTCCGATGGCTGTTGGCCCAACCCCGGTTCCGGTCACAGCGCCGCCCGCCGTCGCCGAGGACGACGTGACGAAGGGGTAGGTGCCGTGGTCGATGTCCAACATGGTCCCCTGCGCGCCCTCAAACATCACGCTCTTGCCGTCGCGAATGGCCTTGTTGAGCAGCGCGCTGGTGTCGGTGACGAAAGGCGCAACCTTCTCGGCGGCGTGGGCGTACTCCTCGTACATCTGCGCCGGGTCGAGCGGCTCGGTGCCGAAGAGCGCGTGCGCGATGGTGTTCTTCTCGTGGCAGGCGTTTTCAATGTGGGTCTTGAGCAGATTGTGGTTCAGCAGATCGATAACGCGGAGCCCGTTGCGAGCGGTTTTGTCCTCGTAAGCGGGACCGATGCCGCGGCTTGTGGTGCCGATCTTCTGGCGTCCGGGAGCGCTCTCGGCGGCCAACTCGATCATGCGGTGATAGGGCAGGATGACCTGCGCGCGGTTCGAGACAAAAAGCTGGCGGTCCACGTCCACGCCAAGATCACGCAGCTTGCCTACTTCCTTGAGAAAGGCCATGGGATCGAGGACGACTCCGTTGCCGATGACCGCCTGGCAGTCGGG
>DASTXK010000341.1:0-2871 GCA_035765555.1 Acidobacteriaceae bacterium | reverse complement strand
CTGCTTCAAGCTGATCCCGGAGATATTCAACGTAGTGGACAAGTTCCAGTGTCCGGGAATCGTGCTCTGCGACCTGCTGCTTGCCGAAGGCCGTCTGAGCGTCGATCCCAAGGAATTGGATTTTGCGCCGGTGATCGACCGGGGCGAGTTGATTACATCGAACGGCAGCGAGCACGAGCCGTACAAGCGCTACAAGATCACGGAAAGCGGCGTCTCGCCGCGTGCGATTCCGGGTGTTCCGGGCTTTACGCACGTGGTTTCGAGCGACGAGCACGATGAGGACGGCGTGCTCATCAGCGACATGTTCACCAACACGGCCAAGCGCCGTGCCATGATGGAAAAGCGCATGAGGAAGACGGTGGGGATTGAGGCTGCCGTTCCGCCGCCGACGATCCATGGCCAGGCCCAGGCAGACGTGACGCTGATCGGGTGGGGATCTACCTACGGCGTGATGGACGAGGCCTGCGAGTTGCTGCGCGAGCAGGGCATTACGGCAAATTACCTGCCCATCCGCTGGCTGGTTCCGCTGCATGGCGACGCGATTCTGGAACTGCTGAAGGACGCGAAGCACACCATTATCGTGGAGAACAACTACAGCGGCCAGTTTGCGCGCTACCTGCGCAGCGAGACCAGCTTCGTGCCCAACGGGCATATCCGCAAGTACGACGGCGAGCCGTTTATGCCCCACCACATTGTGGAGGCGGTGAAAGAACAACTCGCCGGGAAGACAAATCTTTCCGTGCCAACCCATGAAGTAATGGTTTAGGAAACCGCAAGAAGAATTCGAGGAGAAGCGAAGATGGCGACTGAGGCAATCGCTCCAAAAGAACTGAAAATGGCGGACTTCAAGGGACGGGTCGATCCTGACTGGTGCCCGGGCTGCGGCGACTACGGCGTGCTGGCGGCGGTGCAGAAGGCGCTCGTCGAGTTGCAGATTCCCAACCATGAGGTTGTGACGATCAGCGGCATCGGCTGCTCGTCGAACTTCCCGGGCTTTATCGAAACCTATGGCATGCACACCCTGCATGGGCGCTCGCTGGCCGTGGCTACAGGCATGAAGATGGCCAATCACGGCATGACGGTGCTGGTGACGGGCGGCGACGGTGACGGCTTCGGCATCGGCGGCAACCACTTTATGCATACCATGCGCCGCAATGTGGACCTGACCTACATTGTGATGGATAACCAGATTTACGGACTGACGACCGGGCAGACTTCGCCCACGAGCCGCCTGGGCATGAAGACCAAGAGCATGCCGTTCGGCAGCGTGGAAGCGCCGATTAATCCCATTTCTCTGGCACTTTCCGCCGGAGCGACCTTTGTGGCGCGCGGCTTCAGCGCGGAGCAGAAGCACCTCACCGAACTGCTGAAGCAGGCCATCCAGCACAAGGGCTTCTCGTTCCTCGATGTCTTCAGCCCGTGCGTGACTTACAACCACGACAACACCTTCCAGTGGTTCAGGCCGCGGGTGAAGAAGCTGGAGGAAAACCCCTCCTACGACTCGTCCGACTGGCTGATGGCGATGGAGAAATCGCTCGAATGGGGCGATGAGATTCCGATAGGGAAGTTCTTCGAGCGGACAGACGTGCCCACGCTGCACGGCTCCGAACCGGTGCTGGATCAGGGGCCTCTGGTGCATCAGGACAACCGGATTCCGCCGGCAGTGGCCGAGGGGTTCATCCGGGAGTTGATGTAAAGAGGCGGCGCTGCCGCCCCCTTGCCAACCATGCACGGAAGGGAACACTCTTAAGGTAATAGTCAGATCAGCGGAGGCCGTGATGAAAGGCTTCTTGATTTCGCTTCTTGCCGCGCTTCTGGCCCTTCCCGCCGCCGCACAGGTTTTTACGGTCCAGCCCGAGGGGGTGGATGCGAAGTATCTCCAGTTCACGCCGACCGACGTGAAGCTGTCGACGCTGCCCATAACAGACCATGACCGCCGGGACATTCTGCGGTTCATGCAGGCCGAGCAGGGCTTCTCCATGCGCCCGCTCCCGGTGGCCACGCTCAAGCTGCGCGCCAATGGAAAGCTTGACCCCAGCGGTTCCGACTACGTGAGCCTCGTTCGCAAAAAGGGGCTGGCGGTCGAGGCCGGCAAGCGCGTCGTGGTGACGGACGTAAAAGTCGAAAAAGACAAAATCATTCTGGACTTTAACGGCGGCCCAGAACACAAGCACAAATGGCTGCGCCACATCTCCGTTGGAACTGACCCCTACTACACAAATCCAATCGTGGGCGACGACCCCAATCAGCCCACCGGCACGCGCATTGAGCTTAGCTTTGCGCATGGCGTGCCTGACTTGACTGGGATGCAGGTGGAGGAGTTGATTAAGCCGCTTGTGGACTTCAGCGTAAAGACGCCGCTACAGGCCTTTACGGACACGCTGCCGCCGTTCCTGAAAAAAGCCGTGCAAGAGCATCGTGTGCTGGTGGGCATGGACCGCCGCATGGTGCTGAGCACGCTGGGCGAGCCGCGGTCCAAGATGAAGGACATGGAAAACGGCCAGATGCTGGACATCTGGATCTACGGCGAGCCGCCCGACCCAACGCAGTTTGTCCGGTTTGACGGCGACCGCGTGGTCCGGCTGGAGATTGCCCCCGTGGGCAAGCCGATGGAGGTCCACGCCAGCAACGAAATGGGCGACTACTGGAGCAAGCAGCCGGCGCAAAACACGCGGATCATCCGGCTGGGAGATCAGAGTCCGACGGCCGTAGCGAGCCAGTCGGCCCCGGCTGCGGCGCCAACGCTACGGAATCCGGGCGAAGCGCTGCCTGCGGACAAGGATGCAAACACGCCGCAGATGAAACCGGTGGAGTTCCCAAAGGACATGGGCGGCGGCGCGCAACAACCAGCCACCGCGCCATCGCAGAGCG
>DASTXK010000340.1:0-14507 GCA_035765555.1 Acidobacteriaceae bacterium | reverse complement strand
GGCCGGCTACTGCTGCTCTGGCTGCTGCTCGGAATCCTGCGGTTCTCCCTGCTGCTGCGGAGGAGGCTCCGGGCTGCGCGGAGGCGCGAACTTGGGCCGGTTCGTCAGCTTGAAGCCGTCCAGCGAAACGTAAAAATTCTGTTGCGGCAAGTCGGCTTCGAGCAGCCGCCCGTCCTGCGTGTGGAACAGCTCCACGTTGATGGCGTTTTGAGCGCTGACCGTCGCGGTCGTGTGTTGGACCGTAATATCGCGGCCATCCAGCCGACCGCGAACGTCCGGCTGGCGCTGGTAAATGGTGGGAACCAGCAGCCCTTCGTCCTTGGGAATCAGCGCCCATGACACTTGCGGGTTCTCCATCCCGATGCGCGTCAGCAGCATATAGCCGGCGGCGTCAAGGTCGGGCAGCAGGGCCAGGTGCTGGTGGCGGTCCACCGTGTTCTGCGTAGTCTTGCCCTTGGCCATCACGCTGATGTTGAACTGCCGCCCAGTGGGATCGGCCTTGATCGAAATCGTCACCGGGCTGCCGTTTACCGTTCCCGTAATCTCATCGCTCACCAGGTTCAGCGCGCGGTCGAGCTTCTGTGTATTGGTAAAGCTGTAGTTGAGCTTGGAAAGATGCAGACTGCCGTGCGACGCAATGGTGTAGCCGCCCGTAATGGGAGAGGCCGTGAACTCCGCCGAGCCGACATTCTTGCCGTCCTGAGTAATGGTGTAGTGAGAAGTTCCGGCGGGAACCGCCGTCTGCGCCTGGACCATTCCGGCGGGGAGAAGCAGAGCAAGAGCAAACGAAAAGATTGAAAGACGCATTCTGGCTGGTACCCTTTCACATCTTCAAACCCAGGTTTTTGACGGAAGCTGCGGTAGAAATGTAGCTTGCACGCAAAAAACCCGCCGGACCATCTAAATCCGGCGGGCTTATTTCATTCAAAGCATCTGAAGCATTAAGCGGGCGATGGGCTGCCTTCCGGCAATCCCGGGCCGCGACCCGGTTCAGGCTTGAGCACCTGCTGCACCGGATCGCCAGTCGTCGCGCCGCCCGAGGGCTTATTGAACGGAGGCAGGTCCTTGCCTTCGATCAGCAGGCGGATTTCGTTAGCGTCGATGGTTTCGCGTTCCAGCAGGGCCGCGGACATGCGGTGCATCACGTCCTGGTGCGTGTCCAGAATTTCGTAGGCTGAACGGTAGGCCTCATCCGCCAGATTGCGGACCTCGGCATCGATCTGCCGCGCCGTTTCTTCGGAGAAGTCGCGGTGCTGCGCGATCTCGCGGCCCAGAAAGATCTGCTCTTCCTTCTTGCCGAAGGTCAGCGGACCAAGGCGGCTCATTCCGTATTCGCAGACCATCTTGCGGGCCAGCTCGGTTGCGCGCTCAATGTCGTTGCCCGCACCGGTGGTGAGCTGCTTGAGGAAAATTTCCTCGGCGATGCGGCCGCCCATCAGAATGGCGAGCTGCGTCTCCAGATAATCCTTGGTGACGGTGTGCTTGTCGTCTTCCGGCAACTGCATCGTGACGCCGAGCGCCATGCCGCGCGGGATAATCGTGACCTTGTGAAGCGGGTCGGCATGGCTGCGCAGCGCCGCAACAACGGCGTGGCCGGCCTCGTGATACGCCGTCACCTTCTTTTCCTCGTCGGTCAGCAGCATGGACTTGCGCTCGGCGCCCATCAGGACCTTGTCCTTGGCCTGCTCAAAGTCGATCTGGGCCACGGCCTTACGGTTTTTGCGTGCCGCGTTTAGGGCGGCCTCGTTCACCATGTTGGCCAGGTCCGCACCGGAGAAGCCCGGAGTGCCACGCGCCATTACGCGCAGGTCAACGTCCTCGGCCAGAGGAATCTTCCGTGCATGGACCTTCAGCACTTCTTCGCGCCCGCGCACGTCAGGCCGTCCAACAACCACCCGGCGGTCGAAGCGTCCTGGGCGCAGCAGCGCGGGATCAAGCACATCGGGCCGGTTGGTCGCGGCCACCAGAATCACGCCCTCGTTGGACTCGAAGCCGTCCATTTCCACCAGCAACTGGTTCAGCGTCTGCTCACGCTCGTCGTGTCCGCCGCCGAGACCGGCGCCGCGATGGCGTCCCACAGCGTCAATTTCATCAATAAAGATGATGCAGGGGGCATTCTTCTTTCCCTGCTCAAACAGGTCGCGCACGCGGCTTGCGCCCACGCCCACGAACATCTCCACAAAGTCCGAACCGGAGATGGAGAAGAACGGGACATTCGCCTCGCCGGCGACCGCGCGGGCCAGCAGGGTCTTGCCGGTGCCCGGAGAGCCGATCAGCAGCACGCCCTTGGGAATGCGTCCGCCCAGCTTCTGAAACTTCTGCGCCTCGCGCAGAAATTCAATGATTTCCTGTAGCTCTTCCTTGGCCTCGTCAACTCCGGCCACATCTTTAAATGTGATCTTCTTCTGCTGCATGGACAGCAATCGGGCGCGGCTCTTCCCAAAGGAAAGCGCCTTGTTTCCGCCGCTTTGCATCTGCCGGATCATGAAGAACCACAGAGCCACCAGAAGCAGGATGGGGCCCAGATTAATGAGAATGGTCCACCAGGCGCTGCTCTGGCTGTCCTTGATCGTCACCTTGACGTGGTTCTGGTCCAGAACGTCATAAAGCTTCGGGTAGTTGGCGGGGATTACGGTATGGAACGTCTCTTTGCCGGACTTGAGCGCGCCCTTGGCGTCGCTGCCGGTGATGGTGACATCGGTGATCTGGCCCTGCTGCGCGTCCTGCAGGAACTCGGAGAACGAGATTTCTTTCTCCTTCCCGCTGCCCGTGCCGGTTTGGAAAACGCGCCACAGCACAATGAGGCAGGCGAAGATAAAAACCCAGAAGATGATCTGTTTGACCGTTGAATTCACGAAGGATAACCCTCTCTTCTCTCAAGCGCCGGTAGATAACATAAAAGCAGCGAGTATCGTCCTCTCACACAGACAGTCGCTGCTTCGGTACGCTTACCGGATTAGACGCCATTGGGTCGCGGAAGTCTCCCGAAATTTCCGCTGAATGCCCCTGAAGCGCCTATATATAGGATTCATTCTACTCCCTTGGGGTCGCGTCCCTGTGCAAGGTTTTTAACCAGACGCAGCTCGCGCGGAGAGCGTTCCGCGCGCAGGGCGGCGGTAAGGGTCTGGCGGCGTGTGGGGTTGGGTCCGCACATGGCCAGCAGGCGCTCGGTCTGTTCAAAGTTCAATTTTGTGCCCAGTTGGCGGGCCATGGCGCGCAGAATGCGTCTTCGGAAGGCTGGAGAAGGGGGCAGGCGCTCGATTTCGACGGCGACGCCTTGCTCGGGCGTGCCTGTCGAAGCTGACCGGCCACCACCGCGCACCGGCTTGCCCGGCAGAAGAAGTTGCGGCAAAATCCGCACCAGTTCTCCTTGCCAGTAGGCCTCTTCTTCCCGCGCCAGCGTAGCCAGATCAGCTAAATGTCCATAGATCCGGGGATTATACGCTGCCAGAGCGGGAAGAAGCCCATGGCGAAGCCGGTTGCGCGTATGGACTGTATCGGCATTGGTCAGGTCTTCCCTCCAAAACTGTCCTATACTGGACAGCCACGCCTCAATCTCCGCACGGCGGATTCCCAAAATGGGGCGAATCACCACCCCGGTCGGTCGCGCGAGCGCCGGGTGAATCCCGCTCAGACCCTCCGTCCAAGCCCCGCGCAACAGCTTGTGCAGCACCGTCTCGGCCTGGTCGTCCAGCGTGTGCGCCGTGGCTACGGCATCGGCGAGACCGGAGGCCAGAAGCTCGTCAAACCACGCATAGCGCAGGTTCCGGGCCGCTTCCTCCAGAGTCTCGCGGTTGGCGCGCGCCACAGCGGGAGCGTCCACATCTTTGCGATGGAAAGTCAGCCCATGCTCTGCGGCCAGTGCGGCGACAAAGTCGGCGTCGGCGTCGGCGTCAGCACCTCGAATTCCATGGTGGAGATGCGCCACCGAGAGCACCAGTCCAATCTCCGGAGCGGCCTCGATCAGCGCGTGCAGCAGCGCGACCGAGTCCGCTCCGCCGGAGACGGCGACAGCCACCCGCATGCCCGGACGCAGCAGCGCGCGATCCAGCGCAATCGGGCCGGGACTCGGCTTCTTCGGCATAGACCCATGGTAGCTGTTTGCCGCATTCCCGCATCCACCGCGATGTTAGCTATATACTTTTTTCATGCTGGAAACCAGAGTCGCGACGCCGGCTGATGCGAAGCTCATTACGCATCATCGCCACCGGATGTTTGTTGATGCGGGACGGCCCGACAACCAGGTGCTTGAGGTGATGTCGCGCAATTTTGAGCCGTGGGTGGCCAAGGCAATTGAAAGCGGACGGTACATTGGCTGGCTCACCAGCGACGGAGGTCGCGTGGTCGCAGGGGCCGGACTGATGATCCACGACTGGGCGCCGCATCCGCTCGACCCGCGCTCCGCCCATCGCGGCTACCTGCTCAACGTCTATGTTGAGCCGGAATACCGCCGCCGCAAGCTGGCCAGCCACCTGATTGAGCTGGCGCTGGCCGAGGCGCGCCAACGCCGCATTCGCGTGGTGGCCCTCCACTCCACCGAGGCCGCCCACCGTTTGTACGAAAGTAACGGCTTCCGCAGTACCAACGAGATGTTCTACGTGGAGCCGGTGGAAGCTTAAAAGCAGCTACTAGCTCCTAGCTTTTAGCCGCTAGCCTCCCAGCCGTCAAATCTTCCTGCTCGAATCGCTATGGCAAGCCGCTCGATGTCTCCTGAAAGCGGCCGATCCTCCGTAAGCGGGGCCACAACTTCCCGCACCGCCGCCGCTGCGCGGCTTACTTCCCGCGCCGGTTTCAGTGGAAGCCGGTATTCCAGCCCCTGCGCCGCGGCCATCAACTCAATGGCCAGCGCGTGTTCGGCGTTTGCCACGACCTGCCGCAGCTTGAGCGCCGCCGTCATGCCCATCGAAACGTGGTCTTCCTTGCCGCCCGAGGTCGGCACCGAATCCACGCTGGCCGGATGCGCCAGCACCTTGGCCTCGTTCAGCAGCGCCGCCGCCGCGACGTGCGCGATCATCATTCCGGAGGAGACCCCGGCGTGCGGTGAGAGAAACGCCGGCAGTCCTTCGTTAATGTCCGGATTAATGAGCCGGTCGATGCGCCGCTCGCTGATGCTCATCATGTCCGTCAGCGCGATGGCGGCGTAGTCGAGAGCCAATGCCAGCGGCGCGCCGTGAAAGTTGCCCCCGGAAATGATCTCCGCCGACTCGGCAAAGATAAGCGGGTTGTCGGTGGCCGAGCCCGACTCAATTTCCAAAATCTGGCGCACATGCTCCAGAGCGCCCCGCGCCGCGCCATGCACCTGCGGCATGCAGCGCAGACAATAGGCATCCTGCACGCGCGGATCATTATGCCGATGCGACTCCCGAATCTCGCTGTCTTCGAGCAGCCACAGCAGATGCTCCGCCGTGGCGATCTGCCCCGGGTGGGGCCGCGCCGCATGAATGCGCAGGTCAAACGGCGCGGGGGTTCCCCGCAGCGCTTCCAGAGACATAGCCCCGGCCAAGTCGAAAAGCCGCACCGTCCGCAATGCACGCGCCAACGCGAGCGCGCCGACTCCGCACATGGCCTGCGTGCCGTTCAACAGCGCCAGACCCTCTTTGGCGGCCAAACGCAGCGGAGTGAATCCTGCCCTTTCCATCGCGGCGGCGGACGCGACCCGCTCGCCTTTGAAGAAAACCTCTCCCTCGCCGATGAGCGCCAAGGCCAGATGCGCCAGCGGAGCCAGATCGCCGCTGGCCCCCACTGATCCGCGCGCCGGAACCACGGGATGCACCCGCGCGTTCAGCATGGAGACCAGCGTCTCCGCCACAACCGGACGCGCGCCGCTCAGCCCCTTGGCCAGCACATTGGCCCGCAGCAGCAGCATGGCGCGGACCTCGTCCTCAGCCAGCGGTTCGCCGATTCCACATGAGTGGCTGCGGACCAGATTGTGTTGCAAATCCTCAAGCTGGTCGGCCTCGATGCGGACATCACTCAGCTTTCCGAAACCGGTGTTGATGCCGTAAGCGGTCTCGCCGCGTTCCAGCAGCTTCTCCACCACGGCGCGCGAGGCCTCCATTCCCGGATACGCCCCCGCCGCAATCGCGACACCGCGCCCCTTGACCGCAACGGCGACAATTTCGTCCAGCGAGAGCGCCCGTCCATCCAGTTCCAGATTTGTCATGATCGATTCACCGGGCGAGAACCGTTCATTGTAGTAGAAGCCGGGCTGCGCGTGGACGCACTTTCTGAATCGCCCGCCGCCTGCTTGCATCTTCTATTGCATGAAGATTCTGGTGACAGGCGGAACAGGCACGGTAGGCAGCGCGGTAGCGGGTGAACTGGTGAAGCGGGGAGCTGAAGTCCGCGTGCTGGCGCGCAAGCAGCCGCAGCCGGGCAAGCTTCCGGCGGGTGTGGAAGTGGCGATTGGCGATTTGCTCGATCCGGTTGCGGTGGAGCAGGCCATGCGCGGGGTCGATAAGCTATTCCTGCTCAATGCCGTCTCTCCGGACGAATTGACCCAAGCGCTGATCGCCTATAACCTCGCGCGGCGGGTTGGGCTGAAGCACGTGACCTATCTGTCGGTTTTCAAGGCCGACCAGTATCGCGACGTGCCTCACTTCGCGTCGAAGGTTGCCGTGGAGAATGCGCTGCGTGAGTTTGGCGTTCCCTACACCATTCTGCGGCCCGGCTACTTCTTTCAAAACGATGCCGGGTTGAAGGACGCTCTCACCGGCGCCGGCGTATATCCCGTTCCGATTGGCACGGCGGGAATGGCCGCAGTCGATGTTCGGGACATTGCGGAAGCGGCGGCGATTTCGCTCACCGAGGGCGGGCACGCCGGCCAGACCTACGACCTTGTTTCCTCCACCATGCTCACCGGCCCCGGCAACGCCGCGTTGTGGAGCAAGCTGCTGGGCAGAGAGATCACATACACAGGGCACAACTTCGACCAATTCGAGCAGGCGATGCGCGCCAGAATGCCAGCCTGGAGCGCGTTCGATCTTCGCGTGATGTTCGAGGGCTACTTCGAGCGAGGCTTTGCCTCGACCGAAGCCGAGGTCGCCCGCTTTGCAAAGCTGCTTGGACATGCTCCGCGCACTTATGAGGATTTCGCCACGGAAACAGCCAAGCTTTTGAAAGCGTAGCGAGCGCGCGAAATCTACTGCCCGCTCGCTTGGGCCGGGATATCGATGTTGGCGTCGAGAACGTCATCGTCCATGACCTGCACCGTTATCTTTCGCTTTACGGAATGGCCGGTATGGATCTTCCTTTGGGCCAGCGTCGGCATAGGGTATCTCGCCTCAATCGTGTAGGCTCCTGGGGGCAGCAGGTCGAACCGGTAGCGTCCGTCGGGAGTGGAAATAACGTCGGAGTTATCCAGCTTTTTCCCGGCGCGATAGATGGTCAGCGCGGCCATTACCAATGGGTTTCCGCCTTGTGTGACAGTCCCGCTGATGGAGTGCAGGCGACTCATCGGGACGGTGATGTCAATATCGGAGAGTTCGTCACCACTTCCTACACTCACAAGTTTCGCGTTGCTTTCCGTCAGCGCGTCCGGAGCAAAAACGGTCAGGCTTCCGTTCCCCGACCTCACCGGCGCCGCCAGAAAGTTTCCACCACCCAGATTTTTAATCTCCACAACTTCGTAAACTCCCTCAGTCAGGCGTACCTCAACCCGGTACTTGCCTGCGGGCAGCCCCGCAATGCGAAATATGCCGCGGTCATCAATATGGCCCGTCTTTGTGAAATGCAGCGGCTTCTTTCCTCCGATGTCCTGCAAATCGCCGAGCAGATCGCTGGAGACCATTGTCGCCGTCACCTCCGCCTGCCCGGGCAGTCCTCCGGTATCAATGCTGATGTGGCCATTGATTGCGCCTCCGCGACGGACCACCACGTCTTTGCTCGCCGTGCCGCTCGCCGTAACCGTGACCTGCGGAAAGTTGGACAAAATCTGTTTTTTCTCATCAGGCGTGAACCGGTCCAGGACTTTCTTCACAAGCTCAAAATCGTCGCTGTACCCGGCCTTCTCCACATGCACGACGTAGGTCCCCACCGAGATGGATGGATAAAAATATCTGCCGGTAAAATCCGTCTGGCTTTGCCGCGTGAAATTGGATGGCTTCTCTCCTCCATTGTCCTGTGACAGCAAGTTGGCCAGCGGCTCCAGAAACACAGTCGCAAAACGGGCTGGAACATTGCCGTCATTGCAAATGATGTGGCCTTCCGCCGAGCCGGTCGGGGCTTGCGCCGTTGCAGGAATTCCAGCAACCAGCAAAGCAAGGGAAAAAACCATCCACCTGAGGGCCATCCGAAAATCTCCGCGCTTAGGACTTCGCTCCCGCCTCTATCCGAGGCGCAACCATTTTACACACAGCGATTTTCCGGAAAGCTGATCGTCGGCCCATGACCCTTTCCAAAATTCTTTCTGAACCATGCATTTCATTTTCGTCAACTTGATACAATAGAGATAGGACAATAGAAATCCACAAGGGGCCGCGAGTTGCGGTCCCTTTTCATTTGCGCCGGTGAGGAGCCAAGTCATGACCAGAGATCATCGCGGGACCCAGTAAATTCCCCTGAAAACTAAATAGAATCAATGAACTACAGCGCTGATTTCCTGAAAACTCAATAGAATGAATGAACTATGACGCTTCATGAAAAAAATGAAGAGCTAAAGGCCAGGAGCTAACGGCTAATAGCTGCCAGTCCCTGCTAACCTGATAAGTCCCAAGTTCCTACGCAACGGAGCCAAACCATGGCCTTCAAGTTCAAAGGGGTCGATTTTATCCAGTTCGACTCGCTGCTTTCAGACGACGAGCGGCTCGCCCGCGACACCGCCCGCCAGTTTATCGAGGACAACCTCATTCCCATCATCGAGGAGTGCAACCGCGAGGGCCGGTTTCCGCGCGAGCTGGTCCCCGAGATGGGCCGCCTCGGCTTCTTCGGGGCTAACCTTCAGGGGTACGGCTGCGCGGGCATGTCCAACGTGGAGTATGGCCTGGTCACGCAGGAAATGGAGCGCGGAGACTCCGGCGTGCGCAGCTTTGTGAGCGTGCAGTCGGCGCTGGTCATGTATCCCATCTTTACCTTCGGGTCTGACGAGCAGAAAGACCATTGGCTGCCGCTGCTGGCTACGGGCGAAAAGCTGGGCTGCTTTGGCCTCACCGAACCGGGCTACGGCTCGAACCCGGGCGGCATGACCACCCGCGCCGTCAAATCCGGCGACGAATACATCCTGAACGGCGAGAAGATGTGGATCACCAACGGGACCATTGCCGATGTGGCCGTTATCTGGGCCAAGGCCGCGGATGAAAACGACCAGGCGCGCGGCTTTCTGGTCGAAACGGACCGCCCCGGCTTCTCCGCTTATGACGTTCACGGCAAATGGTCTCTGCGGGCCTCCGTCACGTCGGGCCTGTCACTTCAGGACGTGCGCGTGCCCGCCGCCAACCTGATGCCCGGAACCGGCGGGCTGAAGTCTCCGCTGATGTGCCTGAACCAGGCGCGGTACGGCATTGCCTGGGGAGCCATTGGAGCGGCCATGGCCTGCTACGACACGGCGCTCCAGTACTCGTTGCTACGCAAGCAGTTCCGGGACGAGCCCATTGCCAGCCACCAGCTTGTGCAGGAGAAGCTGGCCTGGATGATCTCGGAAATCACGAAGGCACAGTTACTGGTTCTACAGGTCGGACGCCTGAAAGACGCCGGGAAAGCCGAGCACCAGCACATTTCCATGGCCAAGCGCAACAACGTGTGGATGGCCCTGGAGTGCGCCCGGCTGGCCCGCGACATTCTGGGCGGAAACGGCATTACCGACGACTACCCGATCATGCGCCACATGATGAACCTGGAATCGGTGAAAACCTACGAGGGAACGCACGACATCCATACCCTCATTCTGGGCCAGAGTGTGACCGGGATCCCGGCATATTAAAGGCCTCGGAGAGCCTTACCAGCGAGTCGGATGGGGTAGATTCCGCGTCTAAATATCCGGTAGCTTCTTCCATGTCTCTGCATCTGCCCAAGCTGGAACGCCGCCCGGAGCTGGATGCGCTCCGAGGGCTGTTCCTTGTCTGGATGACGCTGACGCACCTGCCCACGCGCTTCAGCGACTTCGTGAACCAGCCCATCGGCTTTCTCTCCTCCGCCGAGGGGTTCGTCTTCATGTCGGCGCTACTGGTGGGCCGCATTTACATCCGCGAAATGTTGCAGGACAAGACCAAAACCCATCTGAAGCTTTTCAAGCGCTCGCTTAAAATCTACGGCTACCATCTGCTGCTGCTGGTGCTGGCTTTTTCCGTGGCCGCGACCTACGCGGCGCACATGCACAAGACCGCGCTGACGAACCTGTTCACCTTCTACCTGGCGCATCCGGGGACGGCGATCCTCGGCTCGGTGTTGCTGCTCTACTGTCCGCCGCTGCTGGACATCCTGCCAATGTATGTGATTTTTCTGGCTTTCACGCCGCTGGTGCTTTCGGCGTCGGTGAGATTTGGGTGGAGGAAGATTCTGGCTGTGAGCTTCACCGTATGGCTGCTGGCGCAGTTCGGACTGCGCGAGGTGGTTCATAACTGGATTGTCAGCGCGACGCACCTCCACATTCCGTTGCAGGAGACCGGGGCCTTCAACCTGTTCGCGTGGCAGGCCATCTGGATCGCCGGCCTGTGGCTCGGTGCGGAGATGGCCCGCGGAGTGGTGCCGTTCAAGAGCGTGCGGCCCCCTGTGATTGCGGCGTGCGTGGCCATCTGCCTCTTCTTTATCGGGGTGCGCCACGGCTGGCTCGGCCCGCACCTGACGCAGCAGGCGCTCGGCATGGAGCTCGACAAGTGGAGCATTGGTCCGCTGCGCGTCCTCAACCTCATCTCGTTCGCCGTGGTCTTCTACTGGCTCAGGAAATACGTGGCGAAGCTCGTTTCACGTGAGCCATTCATCACCTTGGGCAAGGCCTCGCTTCAGGTCTTCTGCGCGCACCTGTTCTTTGTGTTCGTGGGCCTGGCGCTGCTTTATGGGCAGATCGAGCAGCTCCACGGCTGGACCGCGGCGATTCTGCTCGCCGTCACTTTCGTCTCGCTGATGATCGTGGCCCTCCGCGAAGTGAGCAAGAGGAACAGGAAGCGCAATCGGCCGACTCCGCCGCCGCAAATCGTGCAGGTGCAGGGGGTCTCGCAGTAGCGGTTGTCAATGTTTGCCAAGCAGGACTATGCTCGGATTGTGGAGTGATTTATGCCTACACGCAACGTAAACCTTACGCCGGAACTTGACCATTTCGTTATCACCCGCATTAAGAGTGGCCGGTATGAAAATGCCAGCGAAGTTATGCGCGCGGCCCTGCGTACTCTCGAGCGCGACGAACGCGAGTATGAAGTCAAACTGTCCGCCTTGCGTGCCGCCATTAAAGCGGGAGAGGAAAGCGGATATGCTGAACCAGGCAGCTTTGAACGCATTCGGAAAGAACTAGGCCTCCCGGCACGGAAGCGTTAAATATTGGCCAACTTTCAGCTTTCATTTCTCGCGGAACAGGATTTCCGTAATATTGCAACCTACACAATAGGAGTGTGGCGCAAGCCCTTCGCTACATCGATGCTCTTGAGTCCTGTTGCGAGCTAATCGCCGAAAATCCAGGTATCGGTCGCCGCTGTGACTCCATAGAACCGGGGCTTCGCCGCATGGAAGAAGGAAAGCATGTGATCTTCTATAAGACCGATGAAAAGGGAGTCCAGATCATCCGCATTCTTCATGCAAATATGGACCCCGAACGAAACACGACAAGGCCAAATTGAGGGTGGCAAGTCACACGGCGACGGTGAACGTATCTTCCGTCCGTGTCACTGAGCGATAAAGCGTGTCGCGCTCGATGGGAACGCGGCCCGCTTCGGTAATGAGCCGCATCAGCTCCTGCCGACGCATTCCCTGCGGAGTAGTCGCCCCGGCGTCGTGGTAAATCTTCTCCTCGATGACGGTTCCGTCGATGTCATCCGCTCCGAAGCGCAGGGCGATCTGCGCGATCTTCGCCGTCATCATCTGCCAGTAGGCCTTGATGTGCGGGAAGTTGTCCAGCAGCAGGCGGCTCACCGCGATCTGCCGGATATCTGTGAGCCCCGTGGTCTTGGGCAGGTGTTCGAGCGGCGTGTGGTCGGGGTGGAAAGCCAGTGGGATGAAGGTCTGGAAGCCATGGGTTTCGTCCTGCAAAGCACGCAGCTTCAGCAGGTGGTCCACGCGGTCTTCATCGTTCTCAATGTGTCCGTAGAGCATGGTGGCGTTCGACTTCAGGCCCGCCTCATGAACCATGCGCGCGGTTTCGAGCCACTCGTCGCCATCGATCTTGTGGTCGCAGATGATGTGCCGCACGCGGTCGGCGAAAATCTCCGCGCCGCCGCCGGGCATGGAATCCACGCCCGCGTCCTTCAGCTTGGCCAAAGTGGCCGGAATCGACAGCTTCGCGCGGCGCGCCAGAAAGGCGATCTCCACCATGGTGAAGGCCTTGATGTGTACTTGCGGAAAGCGCTCCTTGAGGCCGCGAATCAGGTCAAGGAAATACTCCAGTGTGAGGTCGGGATGCAGCCCACCGACAATGTGGAACTCTGTCACGGCTTCCGAATAGCCCGACGCCGCCGTCTCCCACGCCTGCTCCAGCGCCATGGTGTAGGAGCCGTCCGCGCCCTTCTTGCGCCCGAAGGCGCACAGCCTGCACGCCGCGACGCAGACATTCGTGGGATTGATGTGCCGGTTCACGTTGAAATACGTCACGTCGCCGTGCATCTTCTCGCGAACGAAATTCGCCAGCCATCCCACGGCCAGCACATCCGGTGAGCCGTAGAGCGCGAGGCCATCGTCGAAGCTGAGGCGCTCGCCCGCCAGCACTTTCGCGGCGATTGGCTCCAGCCGCGGATCATCTGTCGAAAATGGCCTTGGCTCCGGCATGTTTCGCAATGCTCCCCTCAATGTTTGATGATAATTCACCTCATGCTGTAAAAAAAACATTGAGGCATCCGCGGCCGCGAAGTTCGCGCACGCGCCTGTTATGGCAATTCCTGAGTTACTGTGACCTTGTGGCCCCTATGCAAGGTCGCCGCTCGCTCCACCCCGCGAACCAGGACCTGTTCGCGGGGACCCCGGCCTGGTGGTCGCGTCGACTTGAATGCAACGCTTCGAGATATAGTGACTCAGGAAATGCGTTACCATTCGACAGGAACAAATCATTCCCTGCATGGCAGCACACAGGACCTGTTCATTGCTCTTTCCTCGGAAATTGGCCCTTCGCCTTGGATTCGTCGCCGCACTCTGCGCCTGCCTGCTTCCCGGCGCGTTCGCATCGCAGAATGGCACCGCGAAGTCCGCTGTTTTTCCGCATTTGGCGGCTTATAACCTTGCCAAAGACAAGCTGAACCTGCCTGGAGATTTTGCGGGACAAGTGAATCTGCTGATCGTCTCCTTCCGCCCCGAACAGCAAAAGCAAATTGATACGTGGATGCCGGTGGCCGAGGCGCTCCAGCATATTCATTCCGGGTTTCATTGGTATCAACTGCCGGTGTCGGAGAGCGAAAATTTTATCTTCCGGTGGTGGAACAACTCGTCGATGCGCAGCGACGACATCGATCCGGCCACCTGGCCCTGGATTGTCCCGCTGTACGTGGACAAGAACAGTTTCCGGCATCATCTCCAGATTGCCAGCGAGCGGCAGGTTACGGTGCTGCTGGTGAACCCAATGGGCCAGGTGCTATGGAGGTCCGAAGGCCCCATGACTCCTGAAAAGCGCGATTCGCTGAACCGCATCGTAACCGCGGCGCTTGATCAAAAATGAATCGGCTATGTCCAGCTACTTCAAAAGCGTCCCGCTGGCGAGCGCCAGCCTCATGGTGAGAGCGTCCAGTTTGCCCATGTAGTAGCCGCGCATGCGGCCTGTCTGCGTAAAGCCAAGTCGCCGGTAGAACGCGATGGCGGCTTCGTTATCGACCGCAACCTCGAGGCGCACCGCTGCGGCTTCCGTTTCGCGGCAGGAGTTGAGCAGCGATTCCATCAGCAGCCTCCCGATGCCATACCGGCGGCGCGCGGCGGGCACGTCAATGGTGATGATATGGCCGATACGGCGGCCTTCCTCAAGGAGAAACTCCACAATGGCAAAGCCGGCGATGCCCCTGTCGTCTTCCGCGACAACGGAAATCGACCGGGGATGAAAGAGGAAGTACCGCAGCTCGGTTTTGGAGTATGCGATGCCGGGCCGAAAGCACGCCTGATCGAGCGCGAAGAGAGCGTCCAGATCTTCGCGCGCCGCCGGCCGGATGTGAAGGTGATTATCGACGCGCCTGCTCCGAGACGACGCCATGCTCCGGCGTCGGCTGCATGACCACTCCGTCATAGAGCGACGCGCCCACCAGGCGGCCGTTCATCGAGTGGACCATCCGCACCTTCCAGCCGGTGTTCCACCAGTGCCACGACTTATTGTCGGAGTTGATCGCAAAGATAATTTTGGAGTCGCGGGACGCAAGGATAACCTTGCCCAACGCCGGGTCGTAATCGATGTTGTC
>DASTXK010000339.1:0-3090 GCA_035765555.1 Acidobacteriaceae bacterium | reverse complement strand
AAAAACGGACCGATAGGATGGGGCACCCAGATTGTCTGCGGAGGGAAATTTATGTCGATGGATGCGCTGATTGACGGGCTTCCGAATTATGCGAAAGACCTGAAGCTGAACTACTCGACGCTGGTGCGGCAGAACGCGGAGACGGCCTCGCAGCGGCTGTGGGGCGCGGTGGTCGCTTCGGCTGTGGCCACGCGCAATGCCGAGTTGACCGAGGCCGCGCTGGCCGAGGGCGCGAATCAGTTGAGTCCTCAGGCGCTGGAGGCGGCAAAGTCCGCCGCGGCGGTGATGGGGATGAACAACATCTACTATCGCTTTCTGCACCTTTCCTCGAATGAGAAGTACGGAACGATTCCGGCGAAGCTGCGCATGAACGTGCTGCGCACGCACGGCGTGGACCCGGTCGACTTCGAGCTATGGTCTCTTGCCGTTTCGGCCATTAACGGCTGCGGCAGGTGCGTGGATTCGCATGAGAAAGTGGTCCGGGAAAAGGGCGTTTCCGAAGAAGAGGTTCTTTCGATTGTCCGCATTGCTGCGGTGATTCATGCCGTTGGGGTGGTGCTGGATACGGAGCGGGTGGCGGTCCCGGCGTAAGCGCTTAGAGCGGGATATTCCCGTGCTTCTTCGGCGGGTTCTTGTCGCGCTTGCCGTCCAGCATTTCCAGTGCGTCGATCAGGCGGCGGCGCGTTTCGTGCGGCAGGATCACGGCGTCCAAATAGCCGCGCTCGGCGGCAATGTAGGGGTTGGCAAACTGCTCGCGGAACTCATGCACTTTTTCGGCGCGCGCGGCGGCCAGCAGTTCTTCTTTGCGCGCGGCTGAGAGCGGCCCTTCGGCGGCTTCCGCCTTTTTCACCGTCTTCTCCAGTTCGCGCCCATAGACGATGTTGACCGCGCCCTCCGGCCCCATCACGGCGATCTCCGCGCTCGGCCACGCGAGGTTCAGGTCGGTGCGAATGTGCTTGGAACTCATCACGCAGTAGGCCCCACCATATGCCTTGCGCGTGATGACGGTGAGCTTGGGCACGGTGGCCTCGGCGAAGGCGAACAGCAGCTTGGCCCCGTGCCGGATGATGCCTCCATACTCCTGCTGCGTTCCCGGCAAAAATCCCGGAACGTCTTCCAGCGTGATGAGCAGAATGTTAAAGGCGTCGCAGAAGCGCACGAAGCGCGCGCCTTTCACGCTGGCGTCAATGTCCAGCACCCCGGCGAGAAACGCCGGCTGATTGGCCACAATCCCCACCGGGCGGCCATTCATGCGGGCGAATCCAACCACAATGTTGCGCGCAAAGTGCTCGTGGACCTCAAAGAAGTAGCCGTCATCCACCAGCCGCTCGATCACCAGCTTGATGTCATACGGCTGGTTCGACTCGAAGGGAACCAGCGTATCCAGCTCGCGGTCGGCGCGGTCAATGGGATCGGTGCAGGCCCGACGCGGCGGATCGTCGAGGTTGTTCGACGGCAGAAACCCGAGCAACTCCCGCACCATCGCGATGCACTCCCGGTCGTCGTGCGCCATAAAGTGCGCCACGCCGGAGACTTCATTGTGTGTGGTCGCGCCGCCCAGCTTTTCCTTCGTGACCTCCTCGTGCGTCACGGTTTTGATCACGTCCGGCCCGGTCACGAACATGTAGGAGGTCTTGTCGACCATGAGGGTGAAATCGGTAATGGCCGGGGAGTAGACCGCGCCGCCCGCGCACGGGCCCAGAATGGCCGAAATCTGCGGAATAACGCCGCTGGCCAGCGTGTTGCGCAGGAAGATGTCCGCGTATCCGGCCAGCGAGACCACGCCTTCCTGAATGCGAGCGCCGCCCGAGTCGTTCAGCCCGACCACGGGCGCGCCCACCTTCATGGCCATGTCCATCAGCTTCACGATTTTGGCCGCGTTCGCCTCGGAGAGCGAGCCGCCGAACACGGTAAAATCCTGCGCGAAGACGAAGACCGTCCGGCCCTCCACGCGACCGTACCCTGTCACAAATCCGTCGCCGGGGAAGCGCTTTTTCTCCATTCCGAAGTCGGTGCAGCGGTGGGTGACAAACTTGTCCGTTTCCTCGAAGGTGCCTTCGTCGAGCAGCAGGTTGATGCGCTCGCGGGCGGAAAGTTTTCCTTGCGCTGCCTGGCGCTCGCGCCGTTCCCGGCCGCCGCCCTCCTCGGCCAAACGGTTGCGTTCGGCCAACTCGGCCACTGCGTGTTCGCGATTCTCCATCGTTGGAGATTATAGAAGAGGACCCTACTATCCAGTTGTCATAGCTGGCGCGGAGGTCATCCCGGCGCTGGCGAAAGCCTCTGCGATGCCGGCCCTGGAGCGGCCTTCCGCGAGACAGAGCGAAAGCAGGATGCGGGCCTTGAGTCCATCGAGCGCTCCCGCGCGCATCAGGCCCATCTCCAGCAGTTCAATTTCGCTTCCGGCGAACCGGTAGGTGTTGCTAAGCACTTCGCCCGTGCCGGTTCGTGATGCGAGTACAACCGGCATTTTGGCCACCAGATCGGGGAGGAACGCCACAGTGGCGGCGGCCACATGACCGCCTCCGAATCCCTCGATCACGGCCCCCGCGTAGCCGAGTTGCGGAAGCACGCTCAGCAGCCGTCCATCTTCTCCGAGCGCCAGCCGGACCAATGCCACGGGCGGAATTTTCGAGTCGCTGGGAAGTGAAACATGGAAGCGCCCGACCGGACGAGCGGCCACAAATGGACGATTCTCGACGATCCACCCAAGCGGGCCAACCGGATCGGAGCGAAACGCCGAGGGGCTTGACGCATGAGACTTATGCACAAACCGGGCGGCATGGATCTCATCGTTGAGGACGACCATTACCCCGAGTCCGCGGGCCGCGTCGCTCGCCGCAACCCGCACCGCGCCGAGCAGATTTGCCGGGCCGTCCGCGCCGGGAAGGGAAGCATTGCGCATTGCGCCGGACACCACGATGGGCGCATCACCGTCCCAAAGCAGATCCAGCGCGAACGCGGTTTCTTCGATTGTGTCGGTCCCCTGGGTGATTACGATTCCCGTCGCTCCTTCAGCGACCCGTCTGGATATTTCATCCCGCAATTGCAGAAGGTCGGAGAAGGTGATTGAAGGCGATGGCTTCCTCAGAA
>DASTXK010000338.1:0-5077 GCA_035765555.1 Acidobacteriaceae bacterium | reverse complement strand
GCCTCGCACCTGCTGGAGTTTCGGCGTCATGTGCTCGCGCGATCTGATGACGATGACTTCTGGAGCGACCTGCGAAGCACCGCCGAAGATAGCCAACGAGCCGTACTGGGACTAGGCGTGGTCACGCTGCTCATTACAAATCTCATGGGCGACTTTGCGCCGGAGACGCTCACCCGCTGGACCGTCCGCCGTCTGCCCCCGCCGGTTCGCCTCTGGGTAGAGATGTATGGCAGCCGCGCAGTCCTCGGAAGCTTCCCCGG
Organism: Acidobacteriaceae bacterium; assembly: GCA_035765555.1. Classification (GTDB taxonomy): domain Bacteria; phylum Acidobacteriota; class Terriglobia; order Terriglobales; family Acidobacteriaceae; genus Silvibacterium. Next base: position 4,817 of record DASTXK010000338.1, on the reverse strand, counting down.
CACCAAACTCTACCTCCTGCTGCAACGGGAGATGCAATCGGCCGGCATTCCGGCAAGGCGCTCGCCCATCAAGTCGCTGCTGCCCTCGCGCCTGCCTCCGCCCGTCATCAAGCCCTTTCCGAATGAGGCAATGTCCGTGCGCATCTCCCGCTACCGAATGCAGATCGAACTCGTCTTGCTTCGCCTGCGTTTCCACTTGGTGGAGGGACTGCGTTATGCCTGGGAGTCGTACCGATGGAAACAGCAGAGAAACCGGTTGGGGCGATAACCGCTCCGCGCAGTGCCGCTCTCGCGTTTGAAGCCGCGGCCCCAGCGTTTGACGAGCGCTTTGGCTCATGGGCCAGCGTGGCCGCGCAACGCCGCTCCGTGCGCGAGGTCCTGCTGCAAGCCTTTCCGCCGGGTGGCCGCATTCTTGAAATTGGCGGCGGCACCGGTGAAGACGCGGCTTTTCTCGCCTCGCGCGGATACAATCTTTTTCTCACCGATCCCTCGCCAACCATGGTTTCGCTGGCCCAATCCAAACTCACGCCGTTGCGCGGCCGTGCCGAGCGCGCCACAGCGGAAGAAATGGAGGAATTCGCCGCGCGCTATCTTTCGGCTGGCGGAGAGCTGTTCGACGGAGTCTTTTCTAATTTTGCGCCGCTCAACTGTGTAGTGAATCTGGAGGCGGTCGCCCGTGGTCTGGCGCGGCTGCTCAAACCAGGCGCGCCCGCGATTCTGGTTCTTTTCGGCACTTTCTGTCCGGGAGAAATAGCGACGGAGTTACTGCGCCACCGGCCGCACCAGGCACTGCGGCGATGGAAGCGCGGAGCGGTGCGGGCGCGTCTGGCCGGCCATGAATTCACAATTTTCTATCATCGCCGCGCAGCCTTGCGGCGTGCTTTTCAACCGTGGTTTGTCCTTGAGAAACGGTTCGGCATTGGAATAACAGTCCCGCCCAGTGCCGCCGAGCCGTGGATTTCCGGGCACCCTCGGCTCCTGAATGCCATGGAAAACCTTGATCGCTTTCTTTCCCGCTCGCTCGCGGATTTGGGAGACCATGTGCTGTATCAATTTAAGCGCAGCATCGCACCTTCGACAATGGAATGACCGAGCCGAGACATTCTGGCGACACAGATACAGCAGCACCGCGGTACGCTTCATACGGGACGGCGAAAATCTCTTCTGAACTGGCCAAAAGAACCTTCTTACCATGGTGCTCAAGCAAATCGCCGATGTAAATCTCCCCACCCGATGGGCTAATTTCCGCATGATTGCATTTGAGACCATCGATTTCAATGCCAGGTCGGGAGAAGAACGCCGCGAATCCGCGCTGGCGCTAGTCCTGGGAGACATCCATTCCTCGCCTCCAATTGTCCGAATTCATTCTCAATGCGTCACAGGAGAGATTTTCCAATCGCTGCGCTGTGACTGCCGCGATCAACTGCATCTGGCCATGCGAGCCATTGCAGATCAAGGCTCCGGAATCTTGCTTTACGAGCACCAGGAAGGCCGGGGAATCGGTTTGATGGAAAAGCTCCGCGCATACGAGCTACAGGACCGCGGCCTCGATACCATTGAAGCCAACCTTCAGCTGGGCCATGTGGTCGATGCGCGCGATTATGCCCTTGCCACAGGTATTCTTCGGCTGCTTAATGTCCGCTCTCTCAGGCTCATGACCAACAATCCCGAGAAAATTGAGGCTGTGCGCTCATCGGGAATCGAAATCGTGGAGCGCCTGAGCGCGGACGTTCCCCACTGCGCCCATGCCGAGCGGTATCTCGCCACAAAACGCGACAAGCTGGGGCACCTTCTGAATGCCCTGAAGACTGACGCAATCAACCTATACGAAGAACCTATTACATTGAGTTGACAATTGTGCGACAACTGCCGCTTTGCACGGGCATAGGCTGCTTTTAATAGAGCGGAAGCGCCGTTCCCCTGCGCTCCGCCCGAGGTGGACCGTGGCCGATGTCCTTATAACGCACTCCTACCATCTTGCATACGATCCCAAGCAGTTGCGCAAAATGCAGCCCTATCTGCCGCTCGGGACGCTCTACGCGGCCTCGGCGCTTCGCGACAATGGCATCTCCGTCGCAGCGTTTGACTCCATGCTGGAGGCCCCGGCGAAAGAGCTACCCAAGCTGCTTGCAAAACACCAACCACGAATCATCGTGGTTTATGAAGACGACTTCAACTTTCTATCCAAAATGTGCCTCACGCGCATGAGAGAGGTGGCTTGGGAGATCGCGAAGGCCGCACGCAAGATCGGTGCCGTAACTATCGCGCATGGCTCCGACTCCACCGACAATCCCGTTCTTTTCCTAAAGAACGGCTTCGACTATGTGCTCTGCGGAGAAGCCGAGAGAACTCTCACCCAACTCTGCACCTCTATTCTTCACGGCGGCCGGACGCCATTCGTTGATGGCCTGGTGATGCTGAATCGACAGCAGCGTGCTTTCCGGCCTGGCCAGCGGCTGGCGAAAAACCCATCGTGGCAAGATCTGCCCTCCCCCGCGCGCGACCTGGTTAGCATCGAGCCATACCGCGCAGCATGGCTCAAGGCCCACGGATACTTTTCCACCAACATGGTGGCCAGCCGTGGGTGCCCCTATCGCTGCAACTGGTGTGCGAAACCCATCTCCGGAAACAATTTTCAATTGAGACCGGCCGCCGCCGTCGCCGAAGAAATGAAACAGCTAAAAACCCGCGCCAGCGCTCAACACATCTGGTTCGGCGACGATGTTTTCGCCCTGGACCGCCATTGGGTGCGCCAATTCGCCGAAGAAGTTATGGCCAGAGATGCCTCGGTTCCGTTCAAGATTCAATCCCGCGCCAACTTGATGACCGACGATACAGTTCGCCACCTGAAGAGCGCGGGCTGCGCCGAGGTATGGATGGGCGTCGAATCGGGATCGCAGGCCGTTCTCAACGCAATGGACAAAGGCCTGGACCTGCACTCGGTCATAGCCGCACGCCAGCGGCTGAAGACAGCCGGGATTCGCGCCTGCTACTTTCTCCAGCTCGGCTATCCCGGCGAAACCTGGCCCGAGTTGCAGCAAACCATCGAGCTTGTTCGCGAAACACGGCCCGACGATATTGGCGTCTCTTTCTCCTACCCGCTTCCTGGCACGCCTTTTTACGACCGCGTGCAGGCGCAACTCGGGCCAAAGCGCAACTGGACCGATAGCGATGACCTCTGCATCATGTTCAAGGCGGCTTATACCACTGACTTCTACCGTGCCGTGCGCGATGCTTTGCACGCGGAGGTCGATTCCTGGCATCATCCCTCACCGTATGAAAGTCAGGTCGACGCGCTCTGGCGCAGAGTGGAGGAACTGGAGCCGATAAGCCGCGATCCGGACCCCTTTGTGTTTAACGAGCAAGCATATGCCCCCGCCCCCTCAGCAATCGTGACTGTTGAGCAGTTGCTCCATTCGGGGGAACCAGCGTGAGCAGCACGTCGAGTACCGATATCTCCCGTCAAGCCGCCTCGCTCGGCGTTCGCCCGCAATGTCCCTATTGCGGAGCGGCCTTTGACACGCTTGAATGCCCACTGTGCGGGTTCCGGATGCGCATCAGCGACGGCATTTTTCACGCGTTGTCTCCGGACCGCGCTGCGCATTACGCTCGTTTCATTCAGGACTACGAAACTATAAGGGCCGCTGAAGGCAGAGGGAGCAACAACGACGAATTCTATCTCGGGCTTCCTTATACCGACTCCACTGGACAGAACCAGGACCAATGGCGCATTCGGGCGCGAAGCTTCAATTGCCTTCTCAATCAAGTGCTCAAGGCAAATCAAGAGCTAGATGGTGGACGCCTTCTTGATCTCGGCGCCGGCAACTGCTGGTTGAGCTATCGGCTCGCGCTTGCCGGATACCGCCCCTTCGCCGTGGACCTGCTTACCAACAAAAACGACGGCCTCGGTGCGGCGGAGCATTATCGCAATCATCTTCCCGCACTCTTTCCTCGAATCCATGCTGACCTCCTGGCTTTGCCATTTCAGAATGATCAGTTTGACGCCGCCATCTTCAATGCTTCATTCCACTATTCCGAAGATGACGAAATGGTTCTGCGCGAGGCGCTGCGCTGCACACGTAATGGGGGCGTCGTAATCATCTGCGACACCCCGTGGTACTCCCGCGAGGAAAGCGGAAGGAGCATGGTCTCCGAGCGCCGCGCCGCGTTCCTTCAGCGCTACGGGACCGCCTCAAATTCAATCAAGAGCATGGAATACCTTACTGACGAGCGGCTGCGCTCGCTTGAAACGCGGCTCAGAATCAAATGGGCCATCCATACTCCCCGCTATGGCTTCAAGTGGATGATGCGTCCACTCATGGCGCGACTGCATAATCGGCGCGAGCCTTCGCGGTTCCGAATCTATGTCGCGCGGAAAGCATCATGAGCACCCTCATCCATGGTGCGCGATGCGCCCTTGGGCCCGAGGAAACGGTCCGGGCAGATATCGAAGTTGGCACAGGCCAAATAATTCGCATCATGCATGAATCGGCTCCCGCAAAAACGACAGCATCAGGTTGCGCTTCGATCGATCTTAGTGGATTCCTCCTCATGCCAGGCCTGATCAACGCGCACGATCATCTGCACTTCTCGCTCTTCCCTCGCCTCGCCAATCCGCCTTATAAGAACTACATCGAGTGGGGAGAAGACATACACCGCGCGTTTCCCAGAGTAATTGCGCTGCATAAGACTGTGCCCAGAGATGTGCGGCTGTGGTGGGGCGGCATACGAAATCTCCTGTCAGGCGTCACGACTGTTTGTCACCACGATCCACTTTGGCCCGAGTTGCGGCGAGGTGACCTTCCTGTGCGGGTTCT
>DASTXK010000337.1:0-3876 GCA_035765555.1 Acidobacteriaceae bacterium | reverse complement strand
CCCAGCCGGCTGCTGCCCTCTGCCTTTCCCATGCCCCATTCTCATCAGCCCTCGCGGTCATGATCAACAGGGGTTGCTCTGACGGATACCGTGAATGGCAGTCAGAGCAGCTCCCATCTGAGGATCGAAAATCCCACGAAGCCATCCCTGGTTGCGCCATCCTGCTCCCGACGCGATATGCGCCCGGAGCGCCTGTATAAACAGAACCTCGCCCAAGCGGGTCGCGACGACTTCAGATCCCGGCGCCTGTTCCGCCATTTCTGACGCCAGCGCCTGCATTGTGTTGTGAAGAGCAAGCGTGTGGGCCTGATCGGCCTTGATCAGAATGAAGCTCGGTAATAACTGAGTGATCGGCTTCAGGCTGGCGCAATTGAAACTCAGGGAGCCGCAGACGATCGTCGTCGGAGCGCCACCGCCTCCATAATGAGCGACATTGCTGTTGTTCCTGGATGCGACCTCGCGGAAAGTCCTCTTCGGACGTGTTCGCAGGCTGTCGCGCAAAACAAACGACGTTCCGCGAGCCAGCAAAATGCAATCGCCGCCGGTGAGGGGAATCGGTTCCGGAAGCTTTTCCACACTCAACCAGCAGTTGCCGCGCGAAAGCATGGCGAAGTGGGCCAAATCCGCGGCTGAAATCTTTTTACCGGAAGACGTGACTTTTTCTTCGGTCTGACCCTTGTGTATCAGGCCCCAAGGGGCGGTGGCTTCGAGCCTGTGCTGGCCGAACGCCGTGACTCGCATAGTTCTGAAGATGTCTGTTATTGGATCCAACATAGCCTCGGGATTTTGGACGAATAGACAACCGATGTGGACTCCCAGGCAGTTCTTGTCCACCACTGAAGAATCTAATCCCCTGTAGCCAATGCTACACAACTACCGAAGGGAGAAATTATGGGCAAGCTAAAAGGTAAGGTTGCGGTTGTCACGGGTGGATCAAGCGGCCTTGCGTTGGCAAGCGCGAGGCGGTTCGTTGAAGAAGGGGCCCACGTTTTCATCATGGGCCGGAGGCAGGAGAAGCTCGATGAGGCCGTCAGGCTGATTGGCCGGAACGTGACCGGCGTGCGCGGTGACGCGGCCAATCTCGATGACCTCGACCGTCTGTTCGATACGGTCAGGCGGGAAAAGGGAAAGATCGACGTCCTGTTCGCGAGCGCCGGCACGGGCGAGGCTTTGCCGCTGGGCGAGATTACGGAGCAGCACTTCGATACGGCCTTCGGCCTGAATGCGCGCGGAACGCTGTTTACGGTTCAGAAGGCGTTGCCGCTGTTCAACGATGGCGGATCGATCATCATGACCGGATCGGTTGCTTCGGTGAAGGGGTTTCCCGGTTTCGGCGTGTATTCGGCGAGCAAGGCGGCATTGCGCTCCTTCGCGCGCACGTGGCTCAATGAGCTGAAGGGCAGGAAGATCCGGGTGAACGTGCTGGGCCCGGGGCCGATCGCCACACCGATGCAGGAAGAAGTTCTCACCAGGGAGGCGAAGGAGATGTTCGAATCTCTGATCCCACGGGGAACGATGGGACAACCGGATGAAATCGCGACGGTCGCGCTGTTTCTTGCTTCAGACGATTCGAGCTTCGTGAACGGGGTGGAGTTGTCCGTCGACGGCGGCTTGTCGGCCATCTGAACCTGGAGGACCCGGCGTGAACCTGCTAATACGACGGGAATCCGGGAGGCAAAGGCGCTTCGAGATCGATCTGTTCTCCGGTCACCGGGTGCTGGAATTTCAAATACTGCGCGTGCAGGAAATATCCTCCATCACCCGGGAGCCCGGGCAGATTTTCAAGAGGCATGCCGCCGGAGCCGTACAGAGGATCGCCGGCCAGCGGATGGCCGATGGACGCCAGATGGATTCTGATCTGATGAGGACGGCCCGAATGCAGACTTACCTCGAACGTCGTGGCGCCATTGGCACGTGAGATTACTTTTGCCACTGACTTTGACGGTTTGCCATTCGGGCTTGCGGCCCATACCGAACCGATGAGCGGGTGCGGTACGAGCCCGATGGGCGTGACGATTTCGTAAACATCGCGCTGCGCAACATTCTGACTCAGAGCCCGGTATATTTTCTGAACCCTGGGCGTGTTCCAGTTTGCGAATAGCGTCGAAGCCGCCTGTGTTGTTTTGGCGAAGAGCACGATGCCGCTGGTGGCGCGGCCCAGCCGGTGGACCGGGTTTGCGCCGGGGATTCGCTTTTGCGCCAGGCGCAGAAGCGTGTTTTCCATGAAACCGCCGCCGGGAATAGTCGGGAGTCCGCCCGGTTTATTCACGGCCAACAAAAAGGTATCTTCAAACAGGATTTCGAAGTTCTGAGGCGTGTCCGGTTCGATCCAAGATGGGCGGTTCCAGACGAGAGTTTGGCCTGCACTGAGCGGCTCGCTTCCGGTGGCGATCTCGCCATCGAGCGTGACTTCGCCGCTATTCAGTTTTTCTTGCCAGGCTTGCCGGGTGGAGTGCGGATAACGGTTCGCCAGGTGATCGAGCAGGCTCTGCCCATGGTATTTGCTGCTGATGACGCTGGTGTAGGCATAGCCCCGGTTGAGCACGTGGTTTGAGTGTAAGCTATGACATCGGGGCCAGGCATAGAGACACGATGAGCGCAGGACCAACTCCGAAAGCAAATCCCATGCGCGTTTTTCAGAGCGCCTGGTACCGGGTTGCGTTGCTGTTTTTCGCCGTATATATTGGCGCGTTCTGGTTCGTGCTGGGGCCGGGAAATCCCTGGTACGCGCTGCTAGTGGTCTGGGGAACATGCAGCCTGGTGCCCGCGGTGCCCGTCGCCGTGATGCGGCGCGTGTCTCCACGGTGGTTCCGCGTACGCGCGGGCGAGCGCATACTTCACCGGATTGCCGGGGTTGGAATATTCGGACGGCTGCTCGATGTTTGCGGATGGAATCGGCGTGTGGCCGAGCCGCTGCGGGGATTTTCGGGGAAAAGGGCCGGTCTACTATTCCTGCAGCAGCAGGCGCGAGCCGGCGCGATCTCCCATGGAATCTGCTTTGCCATTCATGCTCTGCTCGCCGCGTTCGCGCTATTCAGTACGCGGCCGTGGATCGGCGCCGCGTGGATGCTGGCGCCGGGCGTGGTGGTTCACCTTTATCCGGTGCTGCTGCAGCGCTCCATGATGCTGCGGCTCCAGCCTCTGCTGGATCGGTTGTGATGCAGTATTCAGGGAGCGCGGTTGAGTCAACCCCTGCGTTCATTGAACCCGAGGCCGCTGAGAATCATCGGCGCGCACTTCTCCGCGCGCGCTGCCCGCGTCTTCGCCTGCTTCGCGCTCGCGACATGAAAGATGTACGACTTCCTCCGTCCCGGCGTCAGCGCTTCGAACGCCGCCTTCAGCTTTGGAGACGCATTCAGCCTTGCCTGGAGCTCCTCGGGGACCGCGTATTCCGAAGGTTTCTTCAAGGGGACCTTCTTTCCCGATTCCTCCACCTTGATGGCTTCCTGAATGTAACTCTTCAATGCCGTTCGCCGCGCCGAGATTTCTTTGAGAGAGACGAATGGAATCCAGCGGCCCGCCTGCGTATGCTCGCCGATTTTTCGGAGAATGCGCTCCGGATCCTTCAGCAACGCGCCTTTGAAGAACGAAAACGCGCACGCTTCCTTCAGGGGGATGACGATCGCCACGTTCTTTTTCCGCCAGGTGAAACAGGGCTTGCCCCACTTCAGCTCTTCCGCGAGGCCGCAGCCGAGCGCGGTCTTCCTCAGGCTCTCGATTTCGTTCTGCCACTGATCCGCATAAGGAACCTTCATCGTGCTAACTGACAGTATGCCGCAGGCCTTGCGGGCATCCGTACTTGTTGTGGTAAAGTACTTTAAGAACCAGCAATGATATTACGGATCCACGGCGTCTCCAAAACGTACCCCAACGGTG
>DASTXK010000336.1:0-5249 GCA_035765555.1 Acidobacteriaceae bacterium | reverse complement strand
CAGGCGCTTCAGGCAAAGCGCTCCGGCCATAGCGTCAGGAAATCAAACAAAGGAGGGCTGGTGTTCGTAGCGGTGGAGCATCATAGGTCGATGATAGCAGCGATGACCGGAGCGTCGTCCGTTTGTTATACTTCGTCAGTTGCGGGCGTTTTGCTTTTCAGCAGAAGGTTTCAGCATGTCGCCGCAAATCCAGTCCAATCGATTCCAGAGGTATTCATGTCCGGCCATTCCAAATGGGCGACAATCAAGCACAAGAAAGGCGCGCTCGACGCCAAGCGCGGGAAGGCGTTCACCCGCCTGATCAAGGAGATCACGATTGCCGCGCGGCAGGGGGGCGGCGACGTTGACGGCAATCCGCGATTGCGGAGCGCGGTGGCCGCGGCCAAGGCCGAGAACATGCCGGCCGACAACATCAAGCGCGCCATTCAGCGCGGCACCGGCGAGCTGCCAGGTGCGACTTATGAGGAGATTTCCTTTGAGGGCTACGGGCCGGGCGGCGTTGCGCTGATTGTGGAAGCGACGACCGACAACCGCAATCGCGCGGTGAGCGAGATTCGCCACACGTTCTCGAAGCACGGCGGCAACCTGGGCGAGCCGAATTCGGTGCGGTTCATGTTCTCGAAAAAGGGGATTATCGCCGTGGCGAAGGATGCGGCGACCGAAGAGCAGTTGATGAACATTGTGCTGGAAGCGGGCGGCGAAGACCTTAACGACGAAGGCGATACATGGGAGATCATTACCGAACCGCAGTCCTACGATGCGGTGGCGCAGGCAGTGCGCGACGCGAAGATCGAGACGGTGATGTCGGAAGTGACGATGATCGCCTCGACCTACACGAAGCTGGAAGGCGCGGTTGCGGCGCAAATGGTGCGTCTGCTGGAAGCGCTGGAAGACCACGACGACGTGCAGAACGTCTACTCCAACTTCGACATGGACGCGCAGCAGATGGAGGAAGTCGCCGGTTAGGCTTCCACGACTTGAAACGACGGGGCCGCCGGCAATGGCGGCCTTTCTTATGTGGAGATTTGAAGGAACGGATGAACGGCAAGAAATTCTGGCTTTGTGGTTTTCTGTGCGCCGTGCTGGCCGCGTTTGGCGCGGTGGCTCTGGCGCAAAAGGCGCGGGTCCCGGCATCACCAATCGACGCTCCGGCGAAGGCCGCGCTCACGACGCTTCCGTGGGAGTTCGGGGCATTTTTTCAGGGCGGAGTCGGCGTGGGCGACCGCAGCGACTTCACTTTTACATCCGCCGGGGTACGCCTGGGCAAGGTGATTACGAAGCCGTATCTGCCCGGATTCTTGCGCGGCCAGTTTGAATATGCGGGCGAACTGATGCCTTACTGGGAGGCTTTCACACCCCCTCCGCATACCAAGGAAACCAAATATGACTACGAAGGCCAGACCGGCTACGTGCTGGAGCCTTACGGCGGCGGAACCTATACCGGCTTCAGCATTACTCCAATCATTCTGCGCTGGAATTTCGCCCCGTCGCGGCACTTTGCGCCTTGGTTTCAGGGAGCGGGCGGGCTGATCTACACGCCGCATAAGTTTCCGCCGGACATTCTGGTTCCGCACGGAACGCCGGGCGGCACGAGCGTGTTCAACTTTACGCCGCAGTTTGGAGTGGGTTTTCACTATTTCATAAATTCACAGCGCTCCATTGACTTTGCCGCCAATGCGATTCATATTTCCAGTTCATCGCTTGGAGACCGCAATCCCGGCGTGAACGCGAGCGTGCAGTTCCAGATTGGCTATACCTGGTGGCATTGATGGATGAAGCCCTGATCGAATGCGTTCCGAATTTTTCCGAAGGGCGTGATGCCGACGTGGTGGAGTCCATTGTGGCAGCGATGGCCGTGGAAGGGGTTTCGCTGCTGGACTACTCGCGGGACGTGGACCATAACCGCTCGGTGGTGACGATTGCCGGGCCGCCGACGGCGGTGGTGGAGTCGGCGGTGCGCGGCGCGGGACGCGCGGCGGAGTTGATTGATCTGACGGCGCAGCGCGGGGTGCATCCGCGAATTGGCGCTGCGGACGTAATTCCTTTTGTCCCGGTGCGCGATGTTTCGCTGGAGCAGTGCGTGCTGCTGGCGCGGCAGGCTGGGGCCGAAATATGGGGCCGGTTCGGGGTCCCCGTGTATTTTTATGAGGCGGCGGCGGCGCGTCCCGACCGGGCGCTGCTGGAAGAAGTACGCCGCGGCCAGTTTGAAGGGCTGCGCGAGGCGGTAAAGCGCGAAGTGGCGCGAAGGCCGGACGTGGGCGGGCCGGAGTTGCATCCCACGGCAGGCGCTTCAGCCGTAGGCGCGCGGCGGTTTCTGATCGCCTGGAACCTGTATCTCAGTTCTCCGGATGTGGGCACGGCGCGCACGATTGCGCGAGAGATTCGCGCCTCGGGCGGAGGCCTGGCGGGCATCAAGGCCATGGGCGTGCTGGCGAATGGCGAGGCCCAGATATCCATGAACGTCACGGATTTCCGGCAGACGCCTCTGAGCCGCGTCTATGCGGCGGTCGAGGAAAAGGCGGCGCGGCTGGGAGCACGGATCGCGCGCGGGGAACTGATTGGACTCATTCCGGAGGAGGCTGCCGAGCGAGAGAGCGACTGGCTGCGTCATTTCCATGAGTTTGATCCAGAGGAGAAAATCCTGGAGCGCAAACTGAAGCGGCCGCTTGAGTGGCCCTCGGCTTCGGCAACGCAAGGCCGCGGCGCGCGTCTAAAATAAGGCATAACGCATGGACGGCGTCTGCCGACGCTTTCCGGAGGCAGGAAAACAAGTGAAGGTCCAAAGATTCATTGAGCGGCTGGCGGTTGCGTCGGCTGTTATGGCATTTGCCGCGGCTGGAGCGAACGCCGCGCAGCTTGACACAGATGCGCGCACCGCGATCCCCAACCAGGTACAGCAGATTATCGTGGTCGATTACCACGCGATGCAGAACTCTCCGGCGGCGATGGACCTGAAGGCGCGGATTCTTCCTCCGGAATTGAAGGAACTTGAGAACGCGCTCAGGGCCTCCGGCTTCAACGAAAACCACGATGTGGATGATCTCGCCTTCGCCGCCTTCCGCACGGACAAGCGCGGCGGCCTGCAGACGGTGGGCATCGCGCAGGGGCAGTTCTCCGTGCCGGACATCATGGCGAACTTCAAGAAGAAGAAGATCAGGCCCAAGATGATTCGCGCGAATGCGCTGTATCCGATGGGCGCGAGCGGCATGACGGTGGTTTTCCTGAATCCCACGACCATGATTTTCGGCTCGACCGACGCGCTTCGCTCCGCACTCGATGCGCGCGACGGGCTGGCCCCGAATTTCCTGACCAACCAGCCAATGCTTGATCAGATGGGCGCGGTCGACTCAGAGCCTATCTGGAGCATTCTGGACCAGCAGGGCACCCAGTACATGATGCACAGCCTGCTGGGGCAAGCGTCGCAGGTGGCCGACTACAACACTATCAAGAAGCGGCTGCTCGGTTCGCATTACACCATGAACTTCCAGAACGGCGTGAAGTTCGCGCTGGTGGTCAAAACGCCGGATACCTTCACCGCGGCGACGCTGTCCTCTCTGCTGAACGCGGCGGCCATGTACGAGAAGATCAGCGGCTCGGCGATCGAGAAGCAGGCGATTGATGCGACCACAATCGACTCCAGCGCGGGCGATTTGGAAGTGAATTACTCCAGCTCCGACAGCCAGTTCTCGGCGCTGCTCCAATCGCCGCTGTTCAAGACCGTGGTGAAGTAAGATTCAAGACCGTGGTGAAGTAAGAATTAAAGCGTTCAGCGAACCGGAGGAGAGGCGGGCTGGGGCTGGTTGTTCAGCTTGTAGATGACTTCTCCGGGCCGCGCGTAGTGCAGCTTTTCGCGGGCCTCGTATTCGATAGCGTCAGGATCATTCTTCAGGTGGTTGATGTGCGCCTTAAGCTGGGTGTTCTGCTGCTGAAGTGATTCAATCTGTTGCTGCAGGGCCTTGTTCTGGGCGCGCTTCTGCTCGTAATTGTTCAGGCCGTTCCGTCCAAAGACGACATGATACGCGAGCAGCGCGACAATGAGGACCCCGGCGGCGGTTGCAATCCGCCGCTGAAATCTCCTCCATCCGGTTTTTCTGGCTCCCACGCCGCCCATAGCTACTATGATCGTCGGAAGGCGCGCAAGTTTGCGCGGCCCGCCGCCAAAAAACGCGCGCGGGGGAACCTATTCCAGCACCCAATCTTTGGCGGCCTCGCCCAGCGGTTCGCTCTGGTTCTGCCGACGCGCTTCGGAGTAAACCCGCACCACCGGCTCGGTCCCGCTCAGGCGATAGCAGACCCATGAGCCGTCTTCGAGAATTAACTTGAGGCCGTCGGTGCGGACTGTCTTCACGACCTTGCGGCCGCTGAGCGTCGCGGGGTCGGTCTTGATCTTCTCGACAAATTTCTCCTTCACCTCGGGCGTGAGGCGGAAATTTTCGCGCTTCGGATAAAACTCGCCCACTTTGCCGAACAGCGTCTGCAACTGCTCGCCGAGGCTCTTGCCGCGCACGGCTACCATTTCCGTTACCAGCAGGCCGGCGATCACGCCGTCTTTTTCGGGGACGTGCCCGCGAATGGTGAGCCCCGCGCTCTCCTCGCCGCCAATGGCAATCTTGTCCTGGTTAATAAGCTCGCCGATAAATTTGAAGCCGACGGGTGTCTCGTACAGAGGAATCTTGAGGTGGTCCGCGAGCGCGTTGACCAGGTTGGTCGTGGCGACGGACTTGGCGACTCCGTTGCGCCAGCCGCGCGTCTCTACCAGATAATCGAACAGCAGCGCGATGATGTAGTTGGGCTGAAGAAAAGTGCCGTCGCGATCCACGATGCCGAATCGGTCGGCGTCTCCGTCGGTGGCGATGCCGAGGGCCGCTCCGGTCTCCTTCATTTTGGCTTTGCAGTCGCCGAGCAGGTGGTCGTCCGGCTCGGGAGCGTGGCCGCCAAAGAGCACGTCGCGGTAGTCGTGGACCGTTGCGACTTCAATTCCGTGCTCGCGCAGGATGTGACAGCTATATCCGCGCGCCGCTCCCCAGAAGGGGTCGAAGACGATTTTGATTCCGGATTTTTTGATGGCGGGGAAGTCGACCAGTTCGCCGAGCCGCTTCAGGTAGTCGGGCTTTACGTCGATTTCCTCGAAATTTTCTTTTGGTTCGGGCGCGGGTGCAATAGGCGTATCGCCCAGCGAGCGAATTTCGGCCTCAATCTGCTTCGTCACTTCGGGCAGCGCGGGCGCGCCGTCAGGAGTGGAGAACTTG